>JAZRKG010000145.1:0-47255 GCA_045646185.1 Butyrivibrio sp. | reverse complement strand
AAAGTCTTAATCTTACTAGTAGAAAACGGTAGCTGCACATTCTTACTAGTAATCCCTCCAAAATGGATCGTTAACTCCGCTCTAATTAATTATGATAGATATTAATTTGAACTATGAGGATTCTTATCTAAATGACATTGGTACCCCATGCGGGATTAATTGAAGTTTTTATCGCAACTTTCAGCTATTAGTAGCCTCAAAAAGGCTGCGATAACTTTAGTCATTTTTAAGCTCCCATTAATATTTTCCCAAACAACCACTCCTTTATATTCTCTTCCATTCCAGCCAGGACCCAGCTGCAATGAGGATTTAGGCCATACCGTTCTTTTAAAAGGCCGGCTTCATATTCTGTGTAATGAAGATCCGGATGAATATCCTTTAAATCTACATAAATATCTCTGGAACCCATATGCCCCAGGTCTATACCTCCTGATTTGTAAGATGCTCTTACGATGGAATCATCTGCTGCGTGGACCATCCAAATTGGAGTCCTGGTAAGGGCCTTTAAATCTTCTTTTCCTGTAGCGCCGCAGATTGCAACTGCTCCGGCAAAAAAATCAGCGTGATACTTTAAGATTCCAAAACAGCCAACAGCTCCAGCGCTGTAACCGTAGATATATATGCGGCTTAAATCAATATTGGAATACTTCTCGGAAAGAGCCTTTATCAAAGCACAGACTCTGCTTGCATCCAGGAGATTCGACCATTGCCTTCCCTTGCTGCACTGAGGTGCCAAAACAAAACAGGGATGACTACTCTGCCACTCATCCCTTGCAAATACAGTGCCAATATCGTGCATTGACAACTGCAGCTCGTTATCAGATCCAAAAGCATCTGCTCCATGAAGAAAAACTACTAAAGGTACTTTTTCCATAGAATCAGGCACAAAAAGCCTGTAAAGTAATACTCCTGAATAATCAAAGGAATTATACGAAAACCTATCGCATAATTCCTTATTCTCTTTTGATGGTTTATCCCAGTCAGATGGTAATATCATATAACTCCATTATTTTCCAACGGCATTGTGGCAACAGGGCCTTTCAGCCCTCCTTTTACCTTATTTAATGTTCAAAGGTTGCAGCTACTTTGGTAAGATAATTCCTTATTTCCAGATGCTGTGGACATACCTTTTCACATTTTCCACATTTAATGCATTCTGAAGCCTTTCCGTGTCCATCTCCTGTTATTACATTATCGTAATAATAAGCTGTATTCCAGTTATGAAAAGCTTCATGCTGGTTTAGGGCCGAGAAAAGATCCGGAATTCGTATGCCCTTTGGACACTCATTTTCTTCAATGCAATATCTGCAGGAAGTACATGGAATAAGGTTTAGGCTTTGGAAAATATCACAAACCCTTCTGACAGCCTCATGCTCTTTTTCCGAAAGAGGCTCAAAGTCCCTCATGGCGCTGATATTATCGTCCATCTGAGCCTGGTCGCTCATGCCTGACAATACAACAGCAATATTAGGAAAACTAGCTGCAAATCTAATGGCGTAGCTTGCGTTACTACCGCCATTTAAATCTCTAAGTATCTTATCTGCAGCATCAGGAAGATTAACCAGACTTCCGCCTTTTACTGGTTCCATTACAAGCACAGGCTTATTGTGCTTTTCACAAATCTCATAAACCTTGCGGCTTTCAACTGAAGCATTCTCATAATCAGCATAGTTAAACTGTATCTGAACCACTTCAACTTCAGGATGCTCAGTCAGAATCATATCAAGAACTTCTGCCTTATCATGGAATGAGATTCCAAAATGCTTGATAAGTCCTTCTTCTTTAAGTTTATAGGCAGTCTCGTAGGCCTTGCATTTTTTGTATTTCTGATAGTTATTGCGGTCCTGGGCATGCATAAGATAAAAGTCAAAATAATCTACTCCGCACCATTCAAGCTGTTTTTCAAAGAAAGGTCTTATATCTTCCTGAGTTCTGAAATAAGGATCAGTAAGCTTATTTGTCAAAAGGAACTTACTTCTGTCGTAGCGCTTTGACACACATTCTCTTATGGCAGTCTCAGAAAGACCTCCGATATAGCCATGGGCCGTATCAAAATAATTGAAACCTGCGTTAATAAAGGCGTCTGCCATTGAGCAAAAAGCCTCTGCATCAACCTGACTTCCCTTCATCGGAAGCCTCATACATCCAAATCCAAAATTGCCATGAATCTCTGGAAAGAATTTGTTTTCCTGCATTAAAAGCCCTCCTACCTGCTAATTAAATGCATTACATTATATCATTTGTCACAAACCATTTTTCTACTGCAGCCTTGGAATCAGCTGCTCTGCTACCGGTTATTGCCAGTCCGCTCTTTACATTAGCGCCAGTAGCATACTTTTTAACATCTCTTTCGCTTGAGCCCATACCACTTCCTTCATTTGTACATAAAGGCAGGATTGTTTTGCCAGAAAAATCGTATTTTTCAAGGAAGGTTGCAACTGCCATCGGGAAGGTGCCCCAGTAATTTGGATATGCAAGAACTATTGTGTCATATTCATCTATATTATCAAGATAGCTTACAAGCTCTGGTCTTGCATTATCTCTAAGATCCTTTTTGGCTTCATCAATGCAGGTCATATATACAGGCGAATAGGGATTTTTCATCTCGATCTTAAAGGTATCTGCATCAATAAGCTCCTTCATATTGCCTACGACAATTTCAGTATTTCCAACCTTTACATATCTCATTGCTCCGCCAAAGTAGTTCTCATCAGCTCTTGAAAAAAATGCTATAAGTGTTTTTGCCATTTTAATTCTCTCCTTTATTATATATTATTTTTGAAATTTTTAACGTTGTTTTGAGAAATCTCATTTGTTTTTCTGTTTACATTCTCTCACAAACATTTTAAAATATCCAATAGAAAGACTAAATATCCTATTTAATTTTTAAATAGACCTAAAAGGAGATATTCCATGAATACCAAGCAGATTGATTATTGTATAGAACTGGCCAGAACACAGAGTTTTTCCAGAGCTTCAGAGAATAAATTTGTCAGTCAGCCAACTTTTTCATATCAGATAAAGCTCCTGGAGGATGAGGTAGGCTTTAATATATTTGATAGAAACGGGAAAGGCGCAAACTTAACTCCGGCAGGCAAGCAGTTTGTTTCATACCTTACAACCATGCGCGAAGAATTAAACAGAGCTATTGAACAGGGGCAGAATTTCAGCGCCAGATACCAGGATAATATCACCATATCACTGATGGTCAGACAGGCGGTATATTTTCTGCCAGAAGCAATAAGGTTGTTTGAAGAGGTGGCACCTGGGATACAGATCACACCTGTATTTAAATATGAAAATGCTATGGATGATTTTCTAAAAAATGAATGCGATATCCTTTTTGGTCTGAAAGAACAGTCAAAGCAGCTGGCTGGAACAGTTGTTACTCCTTTATTTGACAGTCACGTTTACCTGATATGCGATAAAAACGATCCTCTTGCAGCCAAAAATCTTATTACAGATAAAGATATCTATGGCAGAACTCTCATGGTAGGCGGAGGATCCCCTGCCGCTCTTCGTCAGGTTCAGCAAAAGCTGATATCTTCCGGCGAAATTAAATATTTCAATAGTCCTGACCACGACACTACCCTGACTAATGTTGCTGCAGGTAAGGGCATTTGCCTTGCTCCAGGCTTTTTAAATGACCACAGTGGACAGTTTGCCTGGATTCCTTATGATAGTAAAGCTGTCTTTAACTGCGTTCTACTGTCTCATAAAAATGATTCAAGGGAATGTGTTTCGACATTTATCGATATTTTGAAAAAGCTTTACAAGGAAGCTGTGGCATTTCCGTTATAAGCCTTTTTTCTTGCAATAACAGTCTTAAATAATTAAAATTAATTACAAGAACAATTATTCTGTGGGGAAATCTTTATGGCCAAAAATTCAGAATATCAGATCAAGCTTCGTCAGGATAAACTTAATAAGCTCCATGCAATGGAAAGAATGTTACCATCCTATACTCTTCCTTATCTTGATGAAAAAGAATTAAATTCACAAATAAATACAGCTGTATCCTACGCCTATGACCTTCATACCTTTTTTGAATACTTAAAGGAAAGTAATCCAATGTTAAAGGATACAGAAATCAGGAATATATCTCTGGAGCTTCTTGAACAGTTAAATTTTCAGGATATTAACGATTTTCAAAAGTATCTTGCCTTTAACAATGGTGAAAATAAGCATTCAAATGAAGCTAAAGGAATTGCAAGGCGTATGTCTGCTCTTCGAGGTTTTTTTGAATATCAGTGCACACATGGATATATGAAAAACAATCCTACTGTTGGAGCTGCCAAGCAAAAGCGTGAAAAGGACCATGTGATCATCAGAATGAACGCAGATGAGGTTCATAAGCTTATAAATATGTCAGAAAACAGTTCCTTTGCCAATGATCGCCAGAAAATGTATTGTGAAAAGACTCAGCTTCGTGACACAGCCATTTTTATACTGTTATTAAATACCGGTATCCGTGTTTCAGAGCTTGTGGGACTTGATATAGACGATATTAATTTCAAGGAAAATTCTTTTGTTGTTGTAAGGAAAGGTGGAGGCACTGCTACTCTTTATTTTAACGATGAAGTAAGCGCTGCTCTAATGGAATACATTGAAATAGAGAGGCCTGTATATATGGAAAGCGAGGAAGAAAAAGCGCTATTTTTATCCATGCAGAAAAAACGCATGACTGTAAGAAGTGTTCAACTCATGGTCAAAAAATACACCAAAGAAGCTGTTCCTGAAAAGCACCTTACTCCGCATAAAATGAGAAGCACTTACGGTACTGCTCTTTACAAGCAAAGCGGTGATATAAGACTTGTAGCAGATGTACTTGGTCACAAGGATATAAATACAACTGCCAAGCACTACGCAGCTATTGAAGAAGAACATCGCAGACAGGCAGCCAAATTTAAACCATATTAAAGATTAAGGAGACAATAAAAATTGTCTCCTTTAATTTTGGTATTATATTAAATTTAGCCAAGGACTTCCTTGAATACATCGTAGTTTTCTGAGCTGCCAGGAGTGCAATAAACTGCAAATACAATTTTATCAAAAGCCTTAGGGAATACGCTAAGAGCTGTTTTATAAGCGTTTGCTACTACCTTTGGATCATTTCTGAAGGCTCCGCAGCCAAAAGCTCCAAGAACAAGTGTATCAACTTCTTTTGCAGCAGCAACTGAAAGCACATGGATAGCTCTTTTTACATGAATGCCAAAGAGCTCTGCATCACTCATATCCGCAGGGCTTGACAGGTCTTCATATGGATTCTCTGCATCTCTAAGATCAGGCGCTGCCACAGTTATAACATCAACCTTAACAAAATCCTTTTCTGAAAGTCTTTGAGGTAAATCCTCATCTGTTTTGCAGATTACTATGTTTTCGGAATAAATAAGAGAGTCTGTAGCCTTGTTGCTGTCGTACTCAGCGTGAAAATCGTAGAACTCTTCTTTTAAGAATTTCTGAGTAAGAACAGGATAAAGTGTTGAGCATCTGCAAAGGCACTCTTCCTGAGCGTTGCTCCCCTTTGCTACTCCTCCACCCGGGTGAAAGGCATTGGCAAAATTCATGACTGCAATTTTTTTAGAGCCATCCTCCCTGCTTAAGCGCATAGCAGACTCAAAGGTCTTTTCAGGAGTGACATATACCTTCATATCCTTTTTTACAGACGGGTCAAAAACAGGATATTCATCATCATAATAAATAGTTGTATTCTCTTTGGAAAATTCTACAGAATCGGCTAAAACCTTATTGTAATCGATAAAATCCAGAGTGTCCTCAAACACCTGAATTCGCTGATTTCTATCAGACATATTTAATTCTCCCCTCAACAAAAAATAATGTTTGTGCAAGAAAACTTAACACAAACATTATTTTATCATATTTACACCAATCTTCACATGTTAGATTCAAGATATTCAATAAATTTGTCATAAGGGATAGGCTTTGAGAAATAATATCCCTGCTCATACTGAACACCAAATTCAGCAAGCTTTGTAGACATTTCCTCGTCTTCTACACCTTCAACTACTATTTCCTTATTTCGTGAGCTAAGCTGATGAATAACATCAACAAGAAGTGTATTTCCACTTCTAAAATAATCCCAACAAATTGATTTATCTATTTTTATTATCTTGAATGGAATATTTAATATATTTACCAGGTTTGAGTAGCCGGTGCCATAGTCATCAAGTGAAAATTCAACTCCATAATCCATAAGACGGTCAATGTTCTTCATAATTACTGTCTTATCTGAGGTTTCTGTTTCTGTTATTTCCATGCCAATAAATTTAGGATCAACATTGAATTTTTTCATTATGGAAATCAGTTCATTTGACATACCTCTATACATACATTGATACGGAGAAATATTTATCTTTATATTTTCAAGGCCATATCTGGTAATATCATTTTCACTAATCATCTTACATACCTTAGTAAAAATAATATTTCCAAGCTTCATAATGCATCCGTTTCTTTCAGCCAGATATATAAAATCATCCGGGAAAATAAGTCCCTGCTCAGGATCGTTAATTCGTACCAAAGCTTCAGCGCTGATAATTCTTTTA
Source organism: Butyrivibrio sp. (assembly GCA_045646185.1). Taxonomy (GTDB): domain Bacteria; phylum Bacillota; class Clostridia; order Lachnospirales; family Lachnospiraceae; genus Butyrivibrio. The sequence continues at coordinate 40,689 of JAZRKG010000145.1, read as the reverse complement.
TCTATATTAGAATAAATCGGCTGATAATAAACCTCTACATTATCCGGATTCTCAAGTGACCTCTTAAGTGCACTCTCAATTTCTCGTCTATGTATTGCCTCAAGACGTATTTCATTTGTGATTTTGAGAGTCTTATCTCCAGTAGATTTCGAAACCTTATCTATAGCAATAAACAAGGTGTCTGCAAAATCATTATAATCTGTATAGCTTACGCTTCCATCATCATAGAAAAAACAAGGTTCAAAAGTGATTGAACCACCATTATAATAAAATGGCTTTGAAAAGCGCTCTAATAGAATGTCTCTATAGACTAAAGGATTTTTAGTACGCCGCTGAGCTATGATAAAGGTTCCGTTATGGAAATAAAAGATTGCATCCTTTTTAAATCGTAGCTGCAAGTATTTCGCTATTTTCCTAAGAAGCTCCGAAATAAATAAATCATTATCTACAAATTTAAAATAAGAATAATTGGTTATTACAAAGCCTATATAAGCATGGCAATTACCATAATAGTATTCCTCATCCTCATATAGCTGAAGACCTCTTGTATTAAATAGATCTGTTCTCCTATCTCTATAATAGTCAGGATTTTCAAAGCACAGAAATACTGCGGTAATACCACCTACAACACCCAAGGCAACTGTTTGTTTATAAGGAAGCAGGAATACCTGAAGAGTATGAACAAAAACAGTTATGAACATATAGAAAAATAAAACTATAGTATGCTTTTTTCTAAGAACATTCTGAGGATTTACAAGAACACAGACGAATGAGAATGCCATATATAAAAGAGTTTCAAAATAGAACAAAGGCCTTCCAACACCGTAATTGAAAACACCATTTTGATCGACACTAAAAATAAATTCAGTAAAAGGATTGCACAAGACAATAGCTATGCAAATCAGGGCAGGAAAATGAATTAATATAAAAACGTTTGGGTTAACCTTATCGCTATTAATAACATAATAGCAAAATAGTGCAAATAAAACAGGGCACATTGTCAGAGTCAGGTAATAAAGAATATTGGATAAAATAATAAGATTTCTGTCAAAAATCTCGGGATAACTTGATATTATCGATGCTGTTATATCAAAAAAAGTAAATAGAAACTGGAATACCAGAAGACCCAGAAAGATACGGTTCCTGCGGATAGGCAGATTTTTCCCTACATAATAATAAACCAAAAAAATTATACATACTATTAATGCACTTATATCAAAATCTAATGACCACCGCATAAAAAATACCATGTATAAATGAAAATCAAAACAACCTGCCTCAATTTTCATTATACATGGCAATTATAACAAATAACATTAAATCAAAATAAAATATATATAATTTCGTATTTTAAAATTATTATCTGGAACCTTTATCGTAAGGAATACCTTCTGCTTTTGGTGCCTGTGATTTCTTAGATGTAAATATAAGAACGAGCATTGTAACAATATAAGGAAGCATCTGATAAAGGGATGACTTATCCTTTAAGCCTTCAAATTTTGGCAAAAATGGAATTGAAGAATTATAAGCTGCAATAACCTTAAATAATGCAAAAAATACTGCAGAACCTAAAATCTGAACAGGTTTCCAGTTACCAAAAATCATAACAGCCAGAGCAAGGAAACCATAACCACCAACGCTTGAGTTAAATCCGCTTCCAACTGCTATTGTATAAGCAATACCTCCAATTCCACCAAGGAATCCAGAAATAAGAACACCAGCATAACGCATTTTGTATACATTTATACCTACTGAATCAGCAGCCTGAGGATGCTCACCGCAAGCTCTAAGTCTTAACCCAAACTTTGTTTTATACATAACTATCCATGCAATAAAGAACAAAACAATTGCAATTGGAGTTGTCAGATAGAAGTATTTGAAAATAAGGAAATCCCAAAATGTATTACCAGCCTCAAGACCAAAAGTAGCCTGAGTAATTCTGATCCAGCTAGGAATCTGAATTGTTGTGATACCCTGTCCCTGTACAGCCCATGTTACAACTACTGCAAAGGCTGGAGCAAAAATATTAAGAGCTGTACCGCCAATTGTCTGGTCAGCCTTAAGATTTATTGCAGCAAATGCAAGGAATAATGAAAAGATCATTCCAGCGATACCTGCAACCAAAATAGCTACAAGCATGGACAGCTGTGGATGAACAGGTCCAAAACCATTATTGTCAAATATCTGTAATGTAAAGCAGGCGCTAAGAGCACCAATAACCATAATACCCTCAAGGGCAATATTTATAACACCTGAATGCTCGGAATACATTCCGCCAAGTGCTACCAGCATAAGGGGAACAGAAAAAACTATTGTAAGACTTATAATATTAGCTAAAATTGTCATCTCTTAATTCTCCTTTCCTGCTGATTTCTTAGTAGTGAGCGCTTTCTGAATGATACCTCTCATAAGAAGCGCAAATGCTGCAAGATAAATAATAACAGCAATAACAATGTCTGTTGCTTCTGAGGAGAAGTTAGGCTGCATAGCAGAACCGCCTACTTCAATATAACTGATAAACAATGAGCTGAATATGGTTCCAATTGGGTTTGAGTTAGCAAGAAGTGCAACAGGAATACCATTAAAGCCCATGCCAAGTATAGATTTTTCCAAAACATACTGAATGGTTCCTGCAAGGTAGTAAACACCACCACCAAGACCTGCAAGTGCTCCGGAAATAATCATTGATAAAACAATGTTTCTGTTTGAATTGATACCGGCATATCTTGCTGCTTCCTTGTTAAAACCACAAGCCTTAAGCTCATAACCAAAGGTTGTTTTCTCAAGAACAAACCAGATAATGATAGCTACAACAATAGCAATGAAAAAGCTTATGTTTATCCAGCTTGAATTACCAAAAAGCTTATCAAGACCACCCTTTGGAATGATAGCTGATGGATTAGCCTTGGAAAGAGCTGCGCTTCTGTCTGAGTTACTTGCTCCCCAAGCTGATGCCAGCATAATAGGCATATTAGCCATAAGGAGGTTAACTAAAAACATTGCAATCCAGTTAAACATAATAGCTGTGATAACTTCATTTACATTGAATAAAGCCTTGAACAGACCTGGGAATATACCCCAGATACCGCCGCCAACAATTGACAGTAAAAGGCAAGCCCACCATGGAAGCTGCAGCGCAATAGCGCCAATAAGTGCAAAAAACGCGCCCATTGTGTACTGTCCTGAAGCACCGATATTAAACAGACCTGTCTTAAAGGCAAACCCAACTGAAAGACCGCAAAGCATAAGTGGCGCTGCCTGATACAGTGTCTTACCAAATTGATCCAGTGAGGTAAAGCCTGTTGTAAGCATTGCGCTCATCCCAACACCTGCTTTTGACGGATTCAATATAAGAAGTAATATAAAACCAAATAGCAAGCCAACAATAACTGATATTACTGAGGCTAAAATGCTTATAAAAGTAGGATTATTTAAACTAAACTTTTTATTTTTCATTTCTTAAGCCTCTTTTCCGATATTTTCCTGTTTTTTGGCACCTGCCATATACAGACCAAGTTCTTCGACTGAAGTTGTCTTAGGATCAAACTCTCCTACGATTTCTCCCTCGTACATAACAAGTATTCTGTCTGAAAGGCTCATAACTTCATCAAGCTCAAGACTTATAAGAAGAACTGCATGTCCTTCATCTCTTTCAGCAACTATCTGCTTGTGAATATACTCAATAGCGCCAACATCTAGTCCTCTTGTAGGCTGAACAGCAATCAAAAGCTGAGGATTTTTGTCTATTTCTCTTGCAATAATTGCCTTCTGCTGATTACCACCTGACATGGAACGAGCTATAGTAACAGGTCCCTGACCAGATCTTACATCAAATTTATCAATAAGCTTCTCAGCATAGCTTCTGACCTTATCAGATTTTATAACACCATGTGTAGAGAACTCAGGCTCCCAATATCTTTGAAGAACCAGGTTCTGTTCCAATGAATAATCAAGTACAAGACCATGCTTATGTCTGTCTTCCGGAATATGGCTCATACCGCTCTTACTACGCTCTCTTATGCTTGCCTGAGTGATATCTTTACCACATAAAGATATTGAGCCTTCGGTTATTTTGGAAAGTCCGGTAAGTCCATAAACAGTTTCAGTCTGTCCATTTCCTTCAATTCCGGCAATACAAACAATTTCACCAGCATGAACATCAAAAGATACATTTTTAACTGCATTGTTTGAATGATTCTTTGAAGGAATTGTTATATTTTTTACCGATAAAATAGTATCACCTATTTTAGGCGGATTCTTTTCCACTTCAAATTCGACATCACGTCCAACCATCATCTTGGAAAGTTCTTCCTTGGTTGTGCTCGCAATATCAACAGTACCCATATATTTGCCTTTTCTAAGAACTGTACATCTGTCAGCAACAGCCATGATCTCAGCAAGCTTATGAGTAATAAATAATATACTCTTACCCTCTTCCTTAAAGCCCTTCATAATGGCCATAAGCTCTTCTATTTCCTGAGGAGTAAGAACTGCAGTTGGCTCATCAAAAATAAGGATCTCATTATCTCTGTAAAGCATCTTGAGAATCTCTACTCTTTGCTGCATACCAACTGAAATATCTGAAACTAATGCATCCGGATCAATACGCAGACCATATTTTTCAGATAAGTCCATAACTTTCTTTTTGGCAGCATCATATTGCAAAATACCATGTTTGGTATCCTCTACGCCCAATATGATATTATCCAGTACGGAAAAGCATTCAACCAACTTAAAGTGCTGATGAACCATACCAATATTTAATCTATTAGCATCGTTAGGGTCATTGATTTTTACTTCGTGACCATCCTTCTTTATAACGCCTTGTTCCGGCTGATACAATCCAAACAATACGCTCATGAGCGTACTCTTTCCTGCACCATTTTCTCCCAGTAATGCATGTATCTCACCGCGCTTTAATTGAAGGGTGATATCATCATTTGCCTTGATACCAGGGAATTCTTTTGTGATATGTAGCATTTCAATTATATAATCATCTGACACGAATGCTGACCCCACTTTCTACCTAAAAAATTCTTTTGATAATACTACTAAATATAACAGTTTGCGTAAAAATGGGGTGCAAGGAAAATTCCTAACACCCCTTGATATATCTAATTATAACATAATTGTTCAGAAACTGAACATTAACGATTATTCCTGGTAATCAACAGTTACATTAGAAACTGTAGGAGTTACAGATGTATCAAAACTGTTATCAACTACAAGTGAACCATCTACAAGAGCTGCAAACAATTCATCATACTGTTCCTGAGTAAATGTTGTGAACTGAGATGTCTCCATTGGAAGACCAACGCAGTCATCAGCAGCACCAAGAGTTGTCTCTTTTCCAGCAAAGCTGTCGCTGAATGTCCAACCATTGTTCATGCAGTCTGTAAGAGCTACGTTTACAGAGTTTGCAAGAGCTTTCATAGCTGATGTGATTACGCAAGAGTCAAGATTTGACTGGTCAACGTCAACACCGATCATCTTGCCGTTGTTAGCCTGAGCTGCAGCAAGACATGAGTTGCAGATTGAACCACCACATGCGAATACTACTTCTGTTCCTTCTGAATACCAGCTATCCATCTTAGCCTTGATATCGTCTGTAGCAACGAATGATCCTGAGTACCAGTACTTGATGTTAACATCTGTATATCCAAGATCCTGTGCAGCCTGCTCAGCACCCTGAACAAAACCGTAACCATAACGGATAACAGCTGGAACAGCCATACCGCCAAGGAAACCAAGTTCCTTATAACCATCTGTTACTGCTGCATAACCAGCAAGGTAGCCAGCCTGCTCTTCTTTGTATGTGATAAGAGCTGTGTTTGATGCAGGATCAGCAAGATCACCTGTACTTACGTCAAGAGCAAGGAACTGTACGTCTGGATATTTAGCCTGAGCTTCTTCAAGAGCTGCAGCGAAAAGGTAACCAGCCATAACGATAACCTTAGCACCATCGTTAACAGCATTGTCCATCTGCTCTACACGAGCTGCATCTGAATCTTCAGATGGCTTGTAGTAGTTAGCAACAAGACCGTTAGCATTAGCGAAATCCTGAACACCAGCCCATGTGTACTGGTTGAATGACTGATCATCGATGTTACCTACATCAGTAACGAAAGCAATGTCAGTTGTTGAGCTGCTCTCTGTTGTAGCAGTCTCAGTTGTTTCTGTTGTCTGAGCAGCTTCTGTTGTTGTCTCAGTTGTGCTTGTTGTCTCTGTTGTTGTAGAGCTTGAGCAAGCAGCAAGTGAAACTGTCATAGCAGCCACTAAAACGAGTGATAAAAGCTTTTTCATAATAATCCCTTCCTGCGATTTTATATCGCTTTTGTGCACGTTATTTCGTACACGTTTTTTATACCCTTAAATTATACTATCTGGATTAAATTAGTGCAATAATAGAATGCCCCTCAAAGCATTTTCAAAAGATTTTCCTATAACACAAAAAAGCCGATGCAAAAGCATCGACTTTCTGCGCGCGCAAATATTTAAAACTAATTAGCCTGCAATTTTGGCAATAGACTGTAATACTTTGTCAGCATCGAAAGGCTTTACAATAAAGTCTTTTGCACCATTCTTGATAGCTTCAACTACCATGGCCTGCTGACCCATAGCACTACACATGATAACATTGGCATTAGGATAACTCTCCTTGATCTTCTTAAGAGCTTCCAAACCATCCATTTCAGGCATTGTGATATCCATAGTCACAACGTCTGGAGACAAAGCGGCATACTGCTGAACAGCTTCAAGTCCGTTTCCAGCTTCGCCAACTACTTCATGTCCGCCCTGTGTCAGAATTCCTTTCAACATAGTTCTCATAAATACTGCATCATCAACTATTAGTACTTTACTCATAAGAAATTTCCTTTCTTAAAATCAAGTAGAACTGTAATTTGAATTATACATATATGAACATAATATCGTCAACACATTTAACAAAAAATTCAAAATAGTTTATGAAGTTTTAATCATCTTCATCTTCGTCATATTCCTCGTCAAGCAAGGAATAAAAGGCATCTCCGAGTATCATCATCACAAAATGCATGTCTTCAAAGGAACATCTCTCGGCTGGTCTCCTGGATTCACGTATATGCGCTTCACACTGATCTAACATGAGATCTATGCACTCATAAATCTTATCAAGAGATATTTCATCTTTATCGATATAAAGTTCAGAAAGTTTTGTTAAAAACAAATGCTTTACACCAGCAACAACGGCATCTTCTTTATCTACATGGCAGGCATAATAACCAAATGCATTACAAATGTCTATGTAAGCATCAACCACACTCATTGCAAAATTCCAAAAGGTCTGAAAATCATCTTTTGGTAATAACAGATCAGCGTTCTCTTCTCTGTCAATTACATATGCTTCAGAAGTGGCGACAGTCATTGCATCCGGAATATTGCTCATAAGCTCCACTACCTCGTCCTGGTCCGGTCTGTGATCCAGAATGCAATCTGCTATAATCGTACCTCTTTCGGTGAAGAATGTAGCCTTATAGCATTTCTTCAAAACAGAATCATTATACATCATGCCGCTCACCTCCTTGTCACTATTCTTTATAATTATTATCGCACAATTTAAGGTAAAAGTAATGAAAAATCTGAATTTTTATATTATATATTTATAAACTTTTTGTATTTTTATAAATAAGATAAAAGACCTTCTCTAATAAAAGAGAAAGTCTTTGAAGTAAGTCCCTTCAGGCCATTATTTATTGGCATTTTTATTTATAGGTATCTGAATAATAAGGAACAGTTAATGTACAGCCACTTGTAATTGTGTTCTGATCTGAAATATGATTTATATTCATTACTTCAGAAATATATTCGTCCACATTGTCATAATGATCATAGGAAATATTATCCTGGGCAATGTCCCATAAGGAATCACCATAGCCAACTACAACGCTTTTATAATATTTATATTCAACTTTATAATCGCTATTCTCTGCATTTGAATGAATTGCAGTAACACCAAAAACTACAACAGATAAAAGAAGAACCAGTGCAAGAGTAAGTAATGTAACCTGTTTTCTATACTCACGTTCTCTTCTGATCTTATTTAGTCTGATACGCTCCTCACTCTTATTAAAGTATCTTGGATCATGATAAAGACTTGCAGCAGCATACATTGCATCGCTCATAATATTCACACCTCATACAAAAACAATTTTTCAAACAATAATTAATGCTCCATACTCATAACGAACACATGTGCTAAACATCTGTTTGGTTAAATTATACGAACATGTATTCTGAATGTCAATACTTTTTTCGAACAAATATTTGTGAACAACTGTTTGCCTTTCTGAAAAGTCTGTGCTACAATGAGTTTAGGTAATAATTAAATTGTTTGGAGGAATAATGATGGCAAGTAATAAACCACTATCAGCTAAACAAACTGAGATTTTGGATTATATTAAAGAAATGACTCTGCAGCGCGGATATCCGCCAACAGTTCGTGAGATCTGTGACAAGGTTCACCTTAAGTCTACATCTTCAGTTCATGCTCATTTGGAGACCCTTGAAAAGGCCGGATATATCAGAAAGGACCCTACAAAGCCTCGTGCTATTGAGATTTGCGACGACAGCTTTAATATGATCAGAAAAGAGATGGTATCTCTTCCGGTTATAGGCCAGGTAGCTGCAGGACTTCCTATTCTTGCAGAGGAAAACATTGACAGCTATATTCCTATTCCTGCTGACATGTGTCCTAAGGGAGATTCCTTTATCCTCAACGTTAAAGGCAACTCCATGATCAATGCAGGCATTTTAAACGGCGACAAGATATTTGTTCATTCCTGCAACACTGCTAAAAACGGTGATAAGGTAGTAGCCCTTATTGATGATTCCGCTACTGTAAAAACTTACTACAAGGAAAAAGGTCACATTAGACTCCAGCCTGAGAATGATGAAATGGATCCAATTATCGTTGATGATTGCACTATTCTCGGTACTGTATTTGGTGTTCTTAGAATGTATTAATCCTAAATGCAACCCTATATAGAATGTCTCGTACATAATTACAGATGATTATTCTAAACAACAAAAATCCGATTAACGAATACTTCAATGTATTCATTAATCGGATTTTAAATTGTTATTAAATTAAGTTATTAAAAAACATCACCAAAACGAACTTTAATGTAGGCTTTGATCTCTTCTACGCACTTTTCAAAGCCAAGCTTACTGCTGTCAAGACATAAGTCATAGTTAGTAGCATCTGACCACTTCTTGCCAGTATAGTGTTCATAATAGTCCGCTCTGAACTTATCTTCTTTTGCAATAAACTTTTCAAGCTCTTTTCCCTTTAAAGGCTGAACCTTGGAAGCTTCCTGCATCAAAAACCAGTGAGGTGCATGAACAAAAACGCTAACAACATTTTCGTAGTCCTTTAAAACAAAATCAGCAGCTCTACCAATAATTACACAGCTTTCAGTTTCAGCAAGCTTTTTTAAAACATAAGCCTGGTAATTAAAAAGGTTCTCTGCAGAAGTAAAATCGCTGCTATCAGGAGGAATGAGTTCTCCCTTATAAACTGAATTAACAACCTTTTTAAGTCTTGAAAGCTGTCTGAGGTTCTCATCAGCTTCGATAAAAAGACCTTCATTGATGCCGCTTTCCTCGGATGCAAGCTTTACAAGCTCTTTATCATAATAATGAATTCCGAGGTCTTTTGAGAGCATCTCACCAACGGTTCTACCGCCGCTACCATATTGTCTGGCAATTGTGATAACTATATTCTTTTTCACAGTGCACAATCCCCCTTTTACAAGTCTTTATTCTCCAAGATATGCCTTTTTGATAGAATCATCATTTAAAAGATCGCTGGCATTACCTTCAAGAACAATTTTGCCAGTCTCAAGAACATAGGCTCTATTTGCAATTGAAAGCGCCTTTTTAGCGTTCTGTTCTACCAAAAGCACTGTAGTGCCTTCTGCATTAACTGCTTTTATTATATCAAATATTTCATTAACAAAAATAGGTGAAAGACCCATTGAAGGCTCATCCATAAGAATAATATCAGGATGTGACATAAGTGCTCTGCCCATGGCAAGCATCTGCTGTTCGCCACCAGACAAAGTACCAGCCAGCTGGGATTGTCTTTCCTTAAGTCTTGGGAACCTGGAATATACAAGATTTAAAGTATCTGTAAACTCCTTGGCATTGCTTCTTGTGAAAGCACCCATTTTAAGATTCTGCAGAACAGTCATTTCAGCAAAAATACGCCTGCCTTCAGGTACCTGTGCCATACCAAGACTAACAATTTTATGAGCTGGAATTTTGGTAAGCTCTGTATCTTTATATTTAATACTTCCTTCTTTTGGCTCAAGCAAGCCTGAAAGCGTATGAAGGGTTGTTGTCTTACCAGCACCATTTGCACCAATAAGGGCAACAATTTCGCCCTTATCTACATGAAAGGAAATTCCTTTAAGTGCCTGAATAACACCGTAATATACGCTTAAATCATTTACTTCAAGTAAAGCTGACATAATAAACCTTTCCGGGCAGGCAAAAAAGCCTGAAAACAATTATTTTTATTTATTCATCTCCAAGGTAAGCCTTGATTACCTCAGGATTACTTAATACGTCTTTTGTAGGACCTTGTGTAAGAACTCTTCCAAAGTTCAGAACTGTAAGCTCTTCACAGATACCTGAAACAAGCTTCATATCATGCTCAATCAAAAGAATCGTCATTTTAAACTCATCTCTGACAAATCTTATGGTATCCATAAGCTCTCCTGTTTCATTTGGGTTCATACCAGCTGCAGGCTCATCCAGCAAAAGAAGTTTTGGATTTGTTGCAAGAGCTCTGGCAATTTCCAGTTTTCTCTGCTGTCCATAAGGTAGATTTGAAGCCAGAAGATCCTTTTGGCCATCCAGATCAAAAACCTTTAACAGCTCAATTGCTCTTTCATCCATTTCTTTTTCAACCTTGTGATAAGAAGGCAAGTGAAGGATTGAGGCTACTGTACTATAAGAGTATTGATTATGCAGGGCAACCTTAACGTTATCAAGAACAGTCAGATCTTTAAATAATCTGATGTTCTGGAAGGTTCTTGCTATACCTGCCTTGTTTATATCAATTGTTTTAAGTCCAGTTATATCTTTATCGCCAAGCTTTATAATTCCTTCGTTTGGCTTATAAACACCTGTCAGAAGATTGAAAACAGTTGTTTTTCCGGCACCGTTTGGTCCAATCAGGCCATACAGCTGACCTTCTTCAATTTTTAAATTAAAATCATCAACAGCTCTAAGGCCACCGAAGGAAATGCATAAGTTATTTACACTCAGGAGAGTCATCTTTTAACAAACCTCCTTTTTAAGCTGGAAAAATATTTTGCTCTAAAATCAATAGCCTTAGGTGCCCAGTTAATAAGCATGATAATAATAAGGACGATTGAATAAATAAGCATTCTGTAGGTATTAAGGCTTCTAAGCATCTCAGGAAGAATATACAGAATAGATGCTGCTATTACAGATCCTCTGATATTTCCAATTCCACCAAGAACCACATAAACCAGAATCATGATTGATACATTGTATCCAAAATAGGTAGATGTAGCTGTAAGTGTAGAAGTATTATGTGAAAATAATACGCCTGCTGTTCCTGCTATTGCAGCAGATATTGTAAATGCAAGCATCTTGTACTTGGTAATATTAATACCAATTGATTCTGATGCTATTCTATTGTCTCTGATAGACATTATTGCTCTTCCATCTCTTGAATTAACAAGGTTTTGAACAATAAAAAGAGCAAGCAGCAAAATCACAATCGCTATAGTAAAATTGGAGTTATTAGGTGTTCCCTGTATACCCATGGCACCATTTATAAGAACCTTACCTTCTCCCTGAAGCTGAAAGCTCTTAAAGGATAGGTGAAGTCCTGCCTCATCATAACCAAAATAAACAGCAGCAAGGATATTCTTGATAATTTCACCAAAAGCCAGAGTAACGATAGCCAAATAGTCACCTTTAAGCCTAAGTACCGGAATACCAATCAAAAAACCAAATAAAGCAGCCATAGTTGTACCAATAAGAAGCGCTATAAAGAATCTTATTCCAGCAGGCATTGTTTCTTTAAAGTATAAAGAAAACAGTGATGAAGAAAAGGCTCCGATACACATAAATCCAGCGTGTCCAAGACTAAGCTCACCCAAAATACCAACGCAAAGATTAAGAGCTACTGCCACAATTGAATAATAAGTCATTGGAACAAGAAGACCCTTCATGTGGCTTGATAGATTGCCAGTCTTATCAAGAATCTGGATTATTATATAAAAGGCAATAACAATTCCGTATGTAATTAAATTTCTTTTTGAAGTCTTTGAAATATTCATAATTATCACCCTTTAAACCTTTTCTTGTATATTTTTTCCAAGAAGTCCAGTAGGCTTAACAAGGAGAATGACGATCAAAATACCAAACACAATTGCATCTGCAAGCTGAGTTGATATATATCTCTTACTTAAGATTTCAACTATGCCAAGTAATAATCCACCAATCATTGCTCCAGGAATAGAGCCGATTCCGCCTAAAACCGCAGCAACGAAAGCTTTAATACCAGGCATGGCACCTGTATATGGAGTAAGGGTTGGATATGCAGAGCAAAGAAGCGCACCAGCAATAGCTGCAAGACCTGAACCAATGGCAAATGTAAGTGAAATTGTCTTATTTACATTAATACCCATAAGAGTTGCAGCGCCCTTATCTTCTGAAACGGCCAGCATAGCCTGACCGGATTTAGTCTTATTTATAAATAGCTGAAGTCCAATAAGAATAATCAGACTTGTAACTATTGTCACGATTGTTATACCCTGAATTTTCAGCTCTCCTCCGGCAAGAGTAAGGCCTTCCCAGGTTACAACTGATGAGAAAGATTTTGGATTGGCTCCAAAAATCAAAAGTGCAATATTCTGAAGAAAATAACTCACACCAATTGCAGTAATAAGAACTGCCAGATTTGAAGATGCATTTCTAAGAGGCTTATAAGCAACCTTCTCAGTAGCCATACCTAAAATCGTGCATCCTACAATAGCTATTAAAATTGAAACTATAGGATTCATTCCATAGGTGGTAGCAAAGGTATAAATCAAATAGCCACCAATCATGATAACATCACCATGAGCAAAATTAAGCATTTTGGCAATGCCGTATACCATTGTGTATCCAAGCGCAATAATCGCATAAATACTTCCAAGGCTTATTCCGTTAATTAAATAGGTCAAAAAATTAATCATAAAGACCACCGCCTGATAAAAAGAATGAAAATAATGGGGATGCTTGGTTATCAAACATCCCCTTAGAATTACTCAAAAATTATTCGCAAAGAACGTATTCGCCATCTGTAATTACTACTGCTCTAGGATCCTTGTTAGGCTCACCAGAAGCGTCCCATGACAATGTTGTAGGACTTGTAAGAACATTATCAAGTTCGATTTCAACCATACCTGTCTTCATTGCTTCACAGATATCAGAAATGCTCATATCTGGAGTAATGTTCTGTGCTTCACATACAGCCTTGATTGCATATACAGCATCATAAGCATCAGCACCAAACTGGTTTGGAACATGTCCTGTAAGTTCCTGGAACTTTGTAACAAAGTTTACAGTAAGCTCATCTGTAGATGTAGCTGAGAAAGGTGTAAGAAGCATAAGTCCTTCAGCAAGAGATGTGTCGAAGTTCTCAACTTCAAGAATACCATCCATACCATCACATCCAAAGAATGTTGGCTCATAACCCATTGTGTTAGCCTGTGTAAGGATAAGTGAAGCTTCCTGATAATAGATAGGAAGGAAAATAAGATCAGCGCCTGCATCCTTAGCTGTCTGAAGCTGTACTGTAAAGTCTGTTGCTGAATCAGTTGTAAATGCTGTGTCAGCTACAATGTTAAGACCAAGCTCGGAAGCCTTAGAAGTAAAGCTGTCATGAATACCTGTTGAATATTCTATAGAACTATCGTAAATAATAGCGATATTTGCATCCTTTAAGTCACTGTTTCCAGCAATATACTCAGCTGAAGCAGCACCCTGGTTAGGATCTGAGAAACATACACGAAAAGCATTGTCATACTGAACACAGTTAACAGCTGTTCCTGATGGTGTAAGCATAAACATGTTATCTTCATGTGTCTTTTCGCTTACGGCAATTGTTGGAGCACTTGTAACACAACCTACAAGCATCTGCATGCCCCAATCTTTAAGAGTATTATAAGCATTTACAGACTTTTCTGCATTGTGCTCATCATCTTCAAATTTGTACTCAATCTGATATCCGTTGATACCGCCAGCTTCGTTGATTTCATCAACAGCAATCTGGATAGCATCACGTACATCACTACCATAAATAGCAGCTGCACCTGTAGTAGGTCCGATGCCACCAATCTTAAATGTAGTACCCTCAGCGCTTGCAGAAGACTCACCTTCTGTTGTTGTAGTTGTAGTATCTGCTGAATTTGAGCAGCCAGCAAGCATACCCATAACAAGAGCAGAAACAGAAATCATACTTACTACTTTGTTGAATTTTTTCATAAAATTTTACCTCCCTGAATTTTCCGAAATAATAAAAATCGTATACAAATACCATACATGCTTTTCGTCATCATCGACGCATTCACTTTAAATGTTGAAATACTCACATAAATCAACATCTAAATGAACATATAATACTTGTATACAATAATTATATCGTTATATAAAATTTTACAAGAAAAATCCTTAAAGTCAACATTAAATTTCATCAATTTAAAGTGTTACGCTTTATAAATTTAAAGTGACTGATTATTCACACAAGAAAATTAGAACTCTTCAGCACTAATCTCTTTTCCATCCTTCCAGATGCGCTCAAGATCGTAGAACAGACGGTTTTCACTGTCAAAAATATGTACAATGATATCGCCAAAGTCCATAAGAACCCATTTAGCACTATCGTAACCTTCGATGTTCTTTGGAGGAAAGCCTGCTCTTCCAAGAGTCTGATCAACATTATCAGTCATAGCCTGAATCTGTGATCTGTTAGTACCATTTGCAATAATGAAATAATCTGCAAGAGTTGATACCTCGCTGATATCAATTACTCTGATATCAACACCCTTTCTATCTTCAAGTGCCTTAATGGCAAGCTGTGCCATTTCCTTTGATTTTTCAATTCCGCCTATTTCCTTTGACATAAAAATACTCCGTTTCTTAAAATCAATTCATGTAGTAATCATAGGTTTTTTGTGTCATCTGATCACATTCTTTATCTGATTCTGCAAGATATTTAAGAGTGTTCTTAAGAATGTGCTTCAAACATACGTCAATGTCTTCAAATGCTTCTCTTCTGATAATATCCATTTCAGGAAGCTCCTTCCTGCCCGGCTCAATAAAATCTGCAATGAAAACAATTTTGTCCAAAAGAGTCATACCAGGTCTTCCGGTAGTATGATATCTTATTGCATCGAGAATCTCTTCATCTTCTATACCATACTTTTCTTTAGCAAGAAAACTGCCTACCTTTGCATGCAAAAGACCTTTGTTTCTCTTTTCAACTTCAGTAACTTCAATCTTGTTCTTTTTGCAAAGCTCATACTGTTTGTCATGAGAAATGCATTTGGCACAGTCATGAAGCATACCTGCTATAAGAGCCTTCTGAGGATCACAACCATAAACAAAAGCCATTGACGCAGCCGTATAAGCTACGCCAAGTGTATGCTCATATCTCTCAGGCTTAAGTTCTTCTTCCATTTCTTTGCGAAGTCTGGAAGTAATCTCATTAGATTTCATAGTTTGAATCCTTCTTTTTTGAAGCTTTTGGAAGCACAATTTCAGGATTTTCCTTAAAAGGCTTATAAAGAACAGCCTTTCTGCCAATAACCTGTACAAGACTTGAACGTGTACGATCTGCAAGAGTTCTTGCAACTTCATTCACATCATCTGTGCAGTTCTTTAAGATGTTTACTTTGATAAGCTCATGAGTGTTATAGATTTCAGAAACAGCTTCTACAACCTCAGGAGTAACGCTGCCTTTACCAATCTGGCAAATAGGATCCAGATCAGAAGCAAGGCTCTTTAAATATGCTCTCTGTTTACTAGTAAATTCCATAATATCTCTTTCCGGACACTAAATACGTCCTTAATCAATCTAAATCTTCGTTTTCTTCAGCTTCAAAATCTTCTTCATCATAATCCTGATCATCATCATATTCAGTACCAGGAACAGTGTCAGCATTTCTATAATATTCAAAGCTGTGACCATACAATCTTACAGTATCGCCTTCGTTGATATGAAGCTTTTCAAGCTCATCAAGAATACCGTTATCAACAAGGAACTTCTGGAAGAAAGCAAAGCCCTTTTCAGACTCAAGGTTAGTGTAACCAAGCATCTTTTCAATCTTAGGACCTTCAACCACGTATTCCTTTGCCTTGCTATCATAAGAAACAGTAAATGCTTCTTCAACATTAACAAGCTCAACCTCTGGATCATATTCCTGTTCAAATATAACAGGTTCTTCACCAAGCTCGTCAAGAGTTCTGCTTACGTAATACAGAAGATCCATAAGTCCCTTACCAGCCAGAGTTGATACAGCAAACACCTTATAGCCCTGTGGCTCAAACTCTTCTCTTATCTTCTTAACAGCTTCATCATTTTCACCTTCAGGAAGCATATCTATCTTGTTTGCACAGATAACCTGAGGCTTCTTTGTGATATCAGCATTGTACTTTTCAAGCTCTAAATTAATGGCTTTGATATCTTCGATTGGGTCTCTTCCCTCTGTAGAAGCTGCATCTACAACATGGATAAGGACTCTTGTACGCTCAATGTGTCTTAAGAATTCATGGCCAAGTCCGGCACCATCAGCAGCACCTTCAATAAGACCAGGAATATCAGCAACTACAAAGCCTCTTGCATCATTTAAATCAACAACACCAAGGCTAGGTGTAAGAGTTGTAAAATGATAGTTTGCAACCTTTGGCTTTGCATTAGATACCTTTGTAAGAAATGTTGACTTACCAACATTTGGGAAACCAACAAGACCAACATCAGCAATAACTTTAAGCTCTAACAAAAGCTCAAGCTCTTTGGCTGGCTGTCCAGGCTGTGCATACTTTGGAGCCTGCATTGTAGAGGTTGCGTAATGCATGTTACCATTTCCGCCTCTTCCGCCCTTTAAAAGCACCATCTCTTCATTGCCTTTGGACATATCAGCAATAACTTTTCCACTTTTAGCTTCTTTGATAACTGTTCCTTCTGGAACCTTTATAATTATATCAGAGCCCTTCTTACCAGAGCAGCGCTTCTTACCGCCTTCTTCTCCTTTCTGGGCTTTGTACTTTCCACCATAATGAAAATCGGCAAGAGTATTTAAACCTTTGTCAATCTTTATAATAACATCGCCGCCTTTACCGCCGTCGCCACCATCAGGACCGCCGTTTGCAACGAATTTCTCTCTATGAAATGATACGTGACCATCGCCACCCTTACCACTACTTACAAATATTCTAGCTCTATCTACAAATTCAGGCATTTCTTTTCCTCTTTAAATATATGAAACAACGTTAACAGAAAGTTATTTTGAAAAAGGCTCCAAACATTACGTTTGGAGCCCCTAAAATAATTCGTATTACTTGTTCTCTACAGGGTGAACACTAGCCTGAGTCTTTGATCTACCCTTACGCTCGAATCTAAGAATTCCGTCTGTAAGAGCAAATAAAGTATCATCAGAACCGATACCTACGTTAACACCAGGATGAATATGTGTTCCACGCTGTCTGTATAAGATATTACCAGCCTTTACGAACTGTCCGTCAGCTCTTTTTGCTCCTAATCTCTTGGACTCTGAATCTCTACCGTTCTTAGTTGATCCAACACCCTTTTTATGAGCAAAAAATTGAAGGTTCATTACTAACATGACTTACACCTCCTTAATTGTTGTTTTCAAATACTTTTTTCCGTACTGTCTGTATATAGCGTCTATTCCAAGTTCATAAGACTTAAGTAAAAGCTCTGCGTCATCAGGCACATGACCTTCTATCATAAGACTCATACAACCCTTATTCTCATCGCTATTAACAGAAAGCGCTGAATCTGTAAGCTCTGCAATAGAATTTATAGTATTTATCGATAAAATCGATAAAGCCGCACACACAATGTCATTGCCATAATCAGCATAACCTGCGTGGCCATTCATTTCAAAACCACATATATCGCCATCTGAATTTTTACGAATAATAATATCTGTCATATATACAAACTTTTCTGTAAAAAATTCTAACTAAAAATTACAGTGTGATCTTGTCGATCTTTACGCGAGTAAATGGCTGTCTGTGACCATTTTTCTTATGGTAGCCAGTCTTTCTCTTGTACTTATAAACGATAACCTTTCTATCACGGCCCTGCTCCATAACTGTAGCATCAACCTTAGCACCAGATACTTCATCTGCTACCTTTAAAGTTGTGTCATCATTTACTGCGATAACATCAAATGTTACCTTCTTTCCAGCTTCTACATCAAGCTTCTCAACCTTGATTACGTCGCCCTCGGAAACCTTATACTGCTTACCGCCTGTTACAATAATAGCGTACATAAGGCACCTCCTTTTCTCAAAAAACTCGCTAACTACGGTGACACCCAAAAGGGCATACTTGTACCTCGTTAAGCGGCATACTCATAAAATATAGCAACTTATCATTATTTTGTCAATACTTCAATTAAAGATTTTCCTGTTTTCTTTCTTGTAAGCTCAATAATTCCAAGACCTGTAATATCAACAAAATTTATGTTAACCGGATCAAGTTTTGTCATGGCTTTAATGTTATCGATTAAATGATTATTTTCATCCTTGGACTTCATATTTATAAAATCGATAAGAATCATACCGGATAGGTTTCTAAGTCTTATCTGGCGCATAGACTCTTCCATTGCTTCCTGATTTAATTTCATGGCAATATTCTTTTTGCCTGAAATACTTTTACCCGTATTAACATCAATTACATTAAGAGCTTCTGTCTGTTCTATTACCAGATAACCGCCTGATTTAAGCCATACCTTCTTTTTGGTACAATCTTCAAGCTTGTTTTCAAGGCCGTAAATAACACTTAAAGGTCTGGCATTTTCTGTTTCAATATCAAAATATTTCAAAAGATACAGTTCGGAATCTGAATAATCCTTATTTAACAAAAGCCTGTCATAAACTTTTTTATCATCAGTGCCAATAAGAATCTGTTCTTTATTGAAACAGTTTACCACATGAACAAAGCGCTTGATCACATCATCAAACTTGGATGCTGCTTCATTAAAAATAACTTCCTGGCAGGCAGATAAACATTTTGCCTTATCCAGCATCTGCTTGAAAGCTTCAGACAAATCCTTGATTTCACCAATAATATCGCTAATTTCAACATCAGGATTTCCAGCATCTGTTCTAAGAATAATGCCACAATTAAAAATGGCATTATTCTCCAATTTACCGGATAGATAATCTTTGACGCTATAGATCAAATCTCTGCGCTTTTCTTCAGGGAGCTTTCTGGAGCATCCAACGCCCTTTTCTCCAAGAGTGATCGCACAGTACTTTCCACCCAGAGACAGCTTACAGGTAAGCTTTGGAAGCTTGGTCTTGAGCGCATCATTAACAACCTGCACCAATACAAAATCGCCATTTCTAAGCTTTGGATTTTGTAAAAAATCTCTATTCAGAACGCACTCAGCGCATACATCCTTCAAGGACAGATATCCGTTCAGGTCATCCATGAATCTGACAAAAGCACTATCTATATTAGAAACGATGTTTTCTACCCTACCAACAAACAATCTGCCTGTAAGGCTTTCTTCATCAAAGACTTCAAGGTATTCAAGCCTATTGTCTATCAGGGCAAAAAACATTTTCTGATTATTAAGTTCAGTAATAAGAATCTCGTTTTTAATCATTAGTCTTATTTATATAAACTCTCTTAGCCTGGTCTCTGCAAATAAATGGTTCAATGAAGGTTCCCTTATCATCAGTTCCTTCTGTATAGGTATCAACTCTGTGTACAATCAGGGCAAATTCCTGAACTTCCTCACCAAAGTATTTAAGGAAGTTCTCAATAACCATTGAAACCTTGATATTATTAACACTGCCAGCGCTTAAAAGCATATGGATCTTTCCATCATCCATTACAGAAAGATCATAGATATAAGGCTTCATATCTATTTCTTTTTCACCGCTTTTGGTCTTCTTTATGGCAGGGAGTTTATCCTGACTCATATATTCCATAAGCTTTGTTTTATAATCAAGGGCTGGCTCTTTGCCCTCCCTGAATTCAATCAGATACTCTGCAGCCGCAACAGCAGTCATAGCCTTTGGAGCACCTTCAGGAAGCTCTACAATATCAAGGATTGTAACGCCTTCATTCATAACATTATTAAGTCTTTCCATAATGTCCATAGGGCTTACCATTGAATTGACCTGCATGTCCATATACTCGCCGTCACTTGTTGCTCCAACAGAAAGAGGCTGAGCAAAGGAAATAACCTGATGAGGGCTATAGCCTTCTGAATATTTAACATCTATCTCGGCTCTTCTTATAGCCTTTTGAAAATATCTCTGTAAATCCAGGTGACCAATAAATCTGATTGGACCATTTTTAGTAAATTTAAGTCTAAGTTTAGTCATGAACGGCCTCCCCTGTCTTTTGTTCAGTGCAGACACCAACTCCGTATTTAAGAGCTCCGCAGCCCATGCAGTTCATTCTGCAGTTAGGAGAAACCTTGCCCATCTGTGCGTTTTGCCACTCTCTGTATAAAAACTTCTTGGAAACACCGCAGCCAAGGAAGTCCCAAGGGAATATCTCATCCTCATTACGCACCCTGCTGGTATAGAAATACATATCTATACCCAGCTCATCAAAGGTTTCAAGCCAGGTATCATAATGGAAATAATCTCCCCAGGCATCATAAATACAGCCCTTTTCATAGGCTCTCTCTATGGCAGCAGCAAGCTTTCTGTCTCCTCTTGCAAGGACGCCTTCCATCATACTTGCATCTGCTTCATGCCAGTTATACTTAATATGTCTCTGATTAAGCTGTTCCATAATCCCTTTACGGGTCTTATTAGCTTTATCAAGAAACTCTTCTTTTGTATTCATTGGCGCCCACTGGAAAGGTGTAAAAGGCTTAGGAATAAAGAAGGAAGTACTGGCAACAATCTCTATGGACCTTCCATTTCTCTTTTCCTTTGGCACTGTATCGAAGTATTCCTTGGCAATCTTATTGGCAATATCACCAATGCCAAGAATATCTTCATCAGTTTCAGTAGGAATTCCCAGCATAAAATAGAGCTTTACTCTGTTCCAGCCGCCCAGAAAGGCTTCATGAGAGCCGCCCAGGATATCTTCCTCAGTAAGACCTTTATTTATAACATTTCTAAGTCTCTGGCTTCCTGCTTCAGGTGCAAATGTAAGACTGCTCTTTTTAACATCCTGAACCTTATTCATGACATCCAGGGAAAAAGCGTCAATTCTAAGGGAAGGCAGTGAAATATTTATCTTTTTATCACCGCACTCTTTTATCAAAAAGTCTATAAGCTCTGGAAGATCTGTGTAATCACTGGTTGAAAGAGAACTAAGTGAAATCTCTTCATGTCCGGTGTTCTTTAACATTTCAATGGCGTACTTTTTAAGTACTTCAACATTTCTCTGTCTTAAAGGTCTGTATAACATACCGGCCTGACAGAATCTGCAGCCTCTTATACAGCCTCTCATAACTTCCAGTACTACTCTGTCCTGAGTAACCTTAATATAAGGAACAACAGGCTTCATTGGATAATAAGCCTCTGTCATATCATCTACCATAACTTTGTCTACGGTAGATGGAACATCACTAAACACAGGCTCCATGGAAAGGATTGTTCCGTCTTCTTTGTATTTAACATCATAAAGAGAAGGCACATACATTCCTTTGATATGAGAAGCTTCTCTTAAGAAGTCCTGTCTTGAAGCTCCTTTTGCCTTGTATTCTTTATATAGATCAAAAAGATTTCTGTACTCTGTCTCGCCCTCGCCTATATAGAATATGTCAAAAAATGGTGCAATAGGCTCTGGGTTATAGGTACAAGGACCACCGCCGATAACAATAGGATCATCCCAGGTTCTATCCTTTGAGTGAAGAGGAATTTTAGACAGATCAAGAATCTGGAGTATGTTTGTATAGCACATTTCGTACTGGATAGTCACTCCAAGAAAATCAAAATTCTTTATCGGCTCCTGAGATTCCAGAGCAAATAAAGGAATATTCTTTTCCCTAAGGACCTTATCAAGGTCCATCCATGGAGAATACACTCTTTCGCACCATACATCCTTGTATTCATTAAACATTCCATATAAGATCTGGATTCCCAAATGAGACATGCCTATCTCATAAACATCAGGAAAGCACATGGCAAAACGGATATCAACTGCATTTTTGTCCTTATATACAGCATTAACCTCATTGCCAATATATCTTTCCGGCTTCTCAATGCTTAAAAGTATCTCATCGGAAAGGGCCAAGTTATTGTTCATAAAAAATGCTCCACCTTCTAAATTTAAAATTACAAATGATTTTTCCGCAAATAAAAAGAGCAACCAAAGGCCGCCCCAAAGTTGCTCTTTAAATTTAACATACAATGAAATTAAACGCAATTATCTTCTTGATAGCTCATCGGTAATATCTTCCCATGATACGCCCTTTTCGACCATCAGCACCATAACATGATACAAAAAGTCTGAAATCTCATAGACAATCTCGTTATCATTTGGATTCTTAGCAGCAATTACAATTTCTGTTGCCTCTTCACCGCATTTCTTTAAGATCTTGTCGATACCTTTATCAAAAAGATAATTTGTATAGGAACCCTCTCTAGGATTGACCTTTCTGTCTTTGATAACTTCAAACACGCTGTCCAGAACCTTCTGAGGATTCTTTTCAGTATATTCCTTCTGGGCAATGCTGTTAAAGAAGCATGAACGTGAGCCTGTATGACATGCAGCACCAACCTGTTTTACCTTGGCAAGAATTGTATCCAGGTCACAATCAGCTGTAAGGGACTTTACAAACTGGAAATGCCCGCTGGTCTCTCCCTTAAGCCACTGCTCGCCTCTTGAACGACTGTAATAATGCATTTTACCTGTGGTAAGGGTGTCGTTATAAGCCTGCTCGTTCATATAAGCCATCATCAGCACTTCATCAGTCCTGTAATCCTGAATAATAACAGGTACAAGTCCGTCAGAGTTCTTTTTTAAGTTATCCCAGGTAAAAGCAGGTGTCATAACACTTACTTCAATGGCATTTTCAGCGCAGAGCTTCTTGATATTGTTAATTTCTGAAGTATTCTTATTTATTGCAGCTCCTGTAAGTCCGCTAACAGAAGGAATTCTGAACAGATCCAGAATTTTATCAAGAGATACATCAGGAAGTGAATAGATTGTAGGCATATCAAGCTTAAGAGATTCCTTTATTTCCTTACGGTCCAAAAGAATAAGCTCAGCCGCATACTTTTTAATAAGCTCTTCATGTAAAGCAACATCATCTGCATCCTTGTAGCAGATAACAATTTTCTCTTTGCCAAATTTCAAAGATACCTCTTCGAGAATATCTATATTTCCCTGTTTGGAAAAATTTAGTGATGCCTTCTTGCAGCCAGCGTAAAGAAGCTTTTTGATATCTTCCATCCTTTTGACGTTACCTGCACCTATTACAGGAACATCAACCTTGTTGCAGATATCCTTTATTACATCAAGGGCTTCCTCATGCTCAGCATCGCCTTCAGACAGATCAAACACTATAAGCTCATCGCAGTTATCATCATTGTACTTTTCAGCAAGTTCAACTGGATTCTCACAAACAATCTCTGTGTCTGTAAAGCTTTTAACTGCGTTTTTGTTTTTTAAATAAATGCATGGAACAAACTTTTTAATCATAATGCAATCCCTTCAAGCATAATATATTTTAATAGTTTAGCATGGTAAACAGCTAAAGTCAAAGCCAACTATGCCTTCTTCCGTGGAAAATGCTTAAATAAAATCGGATATAATCCAAACAGCACGAATATATCAATGGCATACCTTACTGTTCTTAGGAGGAACTGTCCCATCTGAACGTCGCTCTTTAAGATAATCTTTAATGCAGAATTAAGAATTACAAAAATAACAACGCCAAGTACGATTCTTAAAACTGAATCCAGGACTCCTGGAGATTTTTTAAAATTAACGAATTTCTCTTCAAAAGGAAAAACCAAAAACAGTCCAAGCATAACGCCAAGGCCTGTAAAATAGTCATCTGTCCTGCAATAGAATATTCCAATTGCAGATACTGCAAGAAGGCACACATACAGAATCCATTTTCTCTGCACCTTTCTCTGTAAAAAAGATATCAAAAAAATTACAACAGCGCCTAGAGTCCAGCCAAAAAGAACATCTGTGGGATAATGCGCTCCCAGAATAACTCTGGAAAAGCCAACCAACAACGGACATACTATGGCAATTATCTTTAAAACCTTATTATTCTTTTTATAAACAGGCAAACTGCCGTAAACAATAGCAGAATTAAGGGAATGACCGCTTGGGCAGGAGTAGCCCTGTGCTACTATGTCAAAAGGATCCTTGTCTGGTTCCGGAGGTCTTACAGCCTTAACTGTTTCTATATCCATATAAGGTCTGGTTCTGCAGATAATATTTTTGACCATAGGGCACAGAATCAGACCTACTGAAACATTTGTTGCAACGAATTTGCCAAATTCCTTGTCATAGCACCAGTAAAGGTATCCAAGAATAAGTATCAGTGCAGTCTCTTCTCCAAAGTAGGTAAAAAATACTGAAAGAGCCTCAGTGAAAGGATTTAGAAAGGATTGAAGGAATTCAATAATAACCTTTTCAAATCCAAAATAAAAAGTGTTTCCCATAGAAACCTCCCCAAGAAAAATATTGATCATATAAATATTCTAACCTAAATCGGCAACAAATGGCTAGAAAAAACACAATTTTAATAAAGCTCCTATATATCATTGATATACAGGAGCTTTCACTATATTTTATTAATATGATCTTCTCAGGTAAAATTATTTTCAGCTAAGCATTCCCTTTGTACTAAGAACATCACTTATTCTCTCATCATAGCTTGTAGCCATATCAAGAGCCTTGGCAAAAGCCTTAAACATGGCTTCAATCTTGTGATGCTCATTAAAGCCTGTAATAACCCTCAGGTGAAGGTTCATGGCTGCAGAATATGATACCGCATAGAAAAACTCATGCACAAGCTGGGTATCAAACTCTCCCACCATAGGAGCATTAAAGGAAGCATCCATTACAAAATAAGGTCTTCCACACAGATCAACTGCTGCAAGGGCCAGGGTTTCATCCATTGGTAAAATCATGTGACCGTATCTTTTGATACCTTTTTTATCACCAATAGCCTGAGCTATGGCCTGTCCTAAAACAATTCCGGTATCTTCAACAGTATGGTGGCCATCCACATTTAAGTCTCCCTTAACTTTAACAGTCAGGTCGAATAATCCGTGTCTTGCAAAAGCATCCAGCATGTGGTCAAAAAATCCAATTCCTGTGTCAATATTACATTTTCCTGTTCCGTCAATATTTATAGCTACTGTAATATCTGTTTCTCCGGTCTTTCGACCAACTTCAGCATATCTTTCCATGGTGCCTCCATTTGGACTTATAATTATATCAACTAAATTATAGCAAAATTATGTGCGGTATACTATCAGTCTTTTCCATCAAATCTTACGGCAATAGAATTGGCATGAGCTGTAAGACCTTCCTTTTTGGCAAAAAGTTCAATATCCTGATGAACCTTTTGAAGTGCATCATAAGAATATGAAATAATACTGGTCTTTTTTACAAAATCATCTACAGAAAGCGGTGAGAAGAATCTTGCAGTTCCGTTTGTAGGCAGGATATGATTTGGTCCTGCAAAATAGTCTCCAAGCGGTTCTGAAGAATACTGTCCAAGGAAAATAGCGCCGGCATTCTTTATCTTGGTCATTGTCTCAAAAGGATTAGCTGTAATGATTTCAAGGTGCTCTGATGCTACAGCATTTGCAGCTTCTATTGCATCATCCATATTCTGGGCAACAAAAGCATAACCATAATTGTCCAGAGACTTTCTGATAATGTCAGCTCTTGAAAGAGTCTTTAAAAACTCATCTATTTCTGCAGAAACCTTATTTGCAACATCTTCACTGGTTGTGATCAGAATAGCTGATGCAAGCTCATCATGCTCAGCCTGTGACAAAAGGTCCGCTGCAACATATCTTGGATTGCAGGTCTCATCTGCAAGGACAAGTATCTCACTTGGTCCGGCAATTGAATCAATAGAAACATAGCCAAAGCATGCTTTTTTGGCCAAAGCTACAAATATATTTCCAGGTCCAGTAATCTTATCAACCTTTGGAACAGATTCGGTACCAAAAGCCATGGCAGCAATAGCCTGAGCTCCGCCAACCTTGTAAACCTCTGTTACTCCTGCAATATCAGCTGCAGCAAGAGTTCCAGGATTTACCTTTCCATCCTTTCCAGGAGGTGTGCACATTACAATACGCTTTACGCCTGCAACCTTAGCAGGAACAACATTCATAAGAACACTACTTGGATAAGCAGCTTTTCCGCCTGGCACATAAACACCGGAAATCTCAATTGGAAGAATTCTCTGTCCAAGTATGCTTCCATCTTCTTTAGTGTCGATCCAGGTATTTCTCTTCTGCTTCTCGTGAAAAACTCTGATATTTTCAGCACTTTTTTTCATAACCTCGATAAACTCAGGCTCAAGGCTGTCATAAGCCTCCTTAATTTCTTCAGGAGTGACCTTTATTGTACCAGCGTTTATTTTGCACTTATCAAACTTCAAGGTATAGTCAAAAAGAGCTTCATCTCTTTTATCTCTGACATTAGCAATAATGTCATTTACAGTCTGCTCATATTCTGTGTAGCTTGAAGGACTACGCTTAAGCAGGTTATTTAAAAGTTCATTTTTGGTATCTTCAGTAAGCTTAACTATTCTCATGTATCTATGCCCCTTTATTTATCCAGGTTTTCCTTCATGGTATTTATAAGTTTCTTTATTCTGTCAGTCTCCATCTGCATACTCACCTGATTTACAATTACTCTTGCAGACAAAGGACAGATCTCTTCAAGTACTTCAAGACCATTTTCCTTAAGAGTAGAGCCTGTTTCAACAATATCAACAATGACATCTGAAAGGTTTACTATTGGTCCAAGCTCAACAGAGCCGTTTAATTTGATAATATCTACGGTCTGATGCTTTTGATTGTAAAAATAGTCTTTGGCAATATTTGGGTATTTGCTGGCAACCCTGATTCTCTCATGATGATCAAGAAGGCCCTTTGCTTCGTGAGGTCCGCATACGCACATGCGGCATTTGCCAAAGCCCAGGTCAAGCACCTCATAGACTCTTCTGTTTTCTTCAAGAATAGTGTCTTCGCCAACAATTCCTATATCAGCAGCTCCATACTCAACGTATGTTGGAACATCAGGCCCTTTTGCCAAAAAGAACCTAAGACCAAGCTCTTCGTTAGTAAATAAAAGCTTTCTTGTTGTTTTATCTGTAACTTCTTTACATTCAATTCCACACTTTGCAAGAAGCTCCATTGTCTGTCCTGCAAGTCTTCCCTTACCAAGGGCAAATGTCAGATATCTCATTTTATATACTCCACTTTGTAAAATAGGCTGTTTTCATGCATCAAATATGTGTAAGGACTACATCTATGCCTTCGCTTCTAAGCTTTTGAGCTTCCTCAAGCCTTTTGATGTAGTCATCCTCAGTATAGGTGATCACTCTTACCTGAGGATTCTGAGCTATCTTTACATTCTGCCTGTAAAGAGCCGAAATAAGATCATCAATAACAATCATAAATCCAATGGCAGGAGCATTTTTGCCAAACTTGCCAAGAAGATTATCATAACGGCCTCCTCTGGCAATTGCATCGCCCACACCATAGGTATAAGCATTGAAAATAACTCCTGTATAGTAGTTATTCATGCTGATCATCCCAAGATCAAATGAAACATACTTGGTAACGCCGTAAAGCTTAAGAACTTCATACAGCTCCTTTAGTCTCTCAATAACCTTTCTGGACCTGTCGTTATTTACAAGTTCCATTGCACTTTCAAGAGCCTGAGCATCTCCTCTGAAATCACCAACCTTAATAAGCATGTCACGATACTTAGCAGGTACATTTTTTTCAATCATGAGGCTTTCAGCAGCAAAAATGTTTTTGCCGGAGATAAGCTCTCTGATTTCTCTTTCTGTATCGCCGTCAATGCCGGCTTCCTCGCAGATACCTTTATAATATTCAGCATTACCAATGCTTATCTGAAAATCTGTAAGTCCGCTGCTCTGAAGAGCTTCAATCATAAGGGCGATCATTTCTGCATCAGCATATACAGAATCATCCTTCATAAGCTCAACGCCCATTTCAGTAGACTCTTTTAACTTGCCCTGAAGATTGGAGGTATTTAAAAAGGTGTTACCTCTG
Organism: Butyrivibrio sp.; assembly: GCA_045646185.1. Classification (GTDB taxonomy): domain Bacteria; phylum Bacillota; class Clostridia; order Lachnospirales; family Lachnospiraceae; genus Butyrivibrio. The sequence continues at coordinate 12,165 of JAZRKG010000145.1, read as the reverse complement.
TAGCAGATTCTTACCGGTTCATCAGACTCCAGAAAATACTTTGAAACACATCTAGCCATGGAAGGCGTAAAGTCAGGTCTTAACGCAAGTATATTTCCTTCCTTATCAAAGAATTTGTAGAGTTCCTTTGCATTGGTATCACTAATCTCATCTGCAAAAACATCTAAGAATTCAAAGGTTGGAGTGATTATATCGTTAAAGCCAAAAGACTTGAACTTATAATGAATCTTGTTCTGGATCATGAGCATATCGCTGCATTCACCATCATATATATCCCTGACGCCTTCAGGAGTGTGTAAAAGTTTTCTGTTCATAGAAATACCTCATATACAGATTAAATATTGTTGTACTTTAGTGCGTTAATGTATTATCATGTTACTATGCTACCAAGTTAAAATGAGTATATCTAAAATATTCTAAGTTGTCAAACTATTTCATTCAATTCTTTCTTGGTTTTTATTATTTTGAAAGTCCCTGACGTTCTTCCAGATCAATCTTTAAGGTTTCAAGATACGGAACCATTACAGCAGCTTCCTTGTCCGAAAAAATGTATTTTTCATCCAGCTCATCTCTTCTAAAGCTTTTTCTTCCGCCTTCAAGAGCTCTGTTCCAAAATACCTTCAGTTGTCTGAAGGGCAGATAACAGTATTCATTTCTATTGGTAAAATAAATTAGAAAAAATGCGATTCCATCCTGCTCCTCAAAGTTTTCCATGAAGCTCACCTGATGTGGATGGATATTTTCAAGACTAAAGGTATTGGCAGCGCACTCTTTTGCATCAAAGCAAACAGGAATGCCCTGCACCACACCAATATAATCGACAGTACTTTTTTGATCAAAATAAGCCAGAGTAATGTGTCTGGTCTGCTTATCAATATTGATAGGCGTTATAGGAGTAGGTATCTTCTGAATAAGAGCAAGCTTATCCTCCAAATATCTTTCATTTGTTCTGTTTATAAGTTCTTCAAGAGTTGAACCCCTTAGTCCTCTTGATTTCCAAGTAGCCATAATTCCCCCAATCAGTTTAAATTATTATCTTTAAGAAGCTTATTAAATATATCAGGAAGCTTCGCAACAAATGTCTTTTCTGAAATATCTATAAAAGCATCTGTCATTTTAGGCATTTGCAATCTGTAGCTATGTAAAAGCTGATATTTTAATCCGTAATCTTTTTTGAATCTGGAATTAAACTTTATATTACCGTATTTGGAATCACCGATAATGGGATGTCCGATACTGGATAGATGAGCTCTTATCTGATGGGATTTGCCGGTAATAAGCTCTACCTCAATATAGCTAAGGTTCATCGCTTCATTTGTTTTAAGTGGAATGTATCTGGTAACTATATGCGAAGAGCCTTCACTTTCGGTATCAGAAATTGTAACAGTATTATTTCTCTCATCCTTTACAAGATAGCCATCTATAGTCATTTCAGAAGTAACAACGCCTCTGACTATTGTTCTGTAAAACTTATGAACGTTCCTGTCCTTTAATAGCTCATTCATTTTCTGAGCGCCAGCAAGTGATTTGGAACAAATTACAATCCCGCTTGTATTGCGGTCAAGCCTGTTACAAATAGATGGTTTAAAGGTTACAAGCTGCTTAGAGCTTATTTTATCTTCTTCTAACAAATAACCTATAAGCCATTCATTTATGCTGACGTCTGAAGGAACTGCCTTCTGTGAAAGAAGCCCTGCAGGCTTATTTACAAGAAGTATCTCTGAATCCTCATAAATAATTTCCGGCGAAAAATCTTTTTCAATCTTCTTAAAAGCCTCCAGATAGTTGTCGTTATTCTCAAGTACAGCTTCATTAGATGCCTTTTTATCAGGTCCATCACTCATCAGAGCTACTATTTTCTTATCAGCAAATTTTTCAAAGGTCTCGTCAGACAGATATAGCTTTACGCTGTCTCCCTCTGAAAGCTTCTCTTTTCCGTCAGCCTTTTTGTCATTAAGGGTAATATTCTTTTTTCTTAGCATTTTATAAATAAAACCAGAAGAAGAATTTGACAGTATAATAAACAGATACTTGTCAAATCTCTTTCCAGCTTCATTTTTTCCAATGGTAAACTCTTTCATCTGATTTCCTTACAAGAGTGTTTTTATAAAAATGATCATAAGGATATAGATCTTAATACAGATGCGCAGGTCTGCACTGTTCCCGGCTGCCATGCATCCTCAATAGCCTTTGGATCTATATTTTTCTCTTTTCTGAGGCTTTCAAGCTGATCAAGTCTTAAAAGGAATTTGTCCAGGTCCTTAAATACCTTGATCGTATAGGAGGAATAACCACTCTGCATTATCTGAGAATGGATATGCTTTTCGCAGTCCGAAACGTCAAGGTCCTTTTGCTCAGTATAACAGCAGACATTTTTATCAAGTACAGTAGCTGCAGCTATTGGATAATTGGTCTCATAAGCGGTCATTTCAAGCTCATACTGGATAAAAAGACCGCCTCTGTGAGCTTCAATTTTGTTATAAACCTCCTCACTGCAGGTCTTTGCCCTGAGAAACATTATCATATTAACTGCGCTCCAGCCAGTTGGAAGGCAGCCCAGAGCAGCAATGATACTAAACATATTTTTATTGGATTTATAAATAATAAAACCTGTTAAAAAAATTCCTACGCAAACAATAAGGCAAATAACTGTTCTTATAATTGCTTTCTTTCTTGCGCTTTTAATATAGCCAAATTCACCTTTAGATACTCTCTTCATCTTCCTCACTCCCCTGTCAGGATATCAATTCGCCGTAATCATAAATATAATGATCAGCGAGCTGTCTTTTTTTATTTTCCTCGGCAGCAGAATACTCATCATCTACTGCAACAACTGTCATGCCTGCGTTCTTACCAGCCATAATACCCTGGGTAATATCCTCAAATACCAGGCATCTAGCCGGATCAACTCCAAGGTCTTTGGCAGCTGCAAGGTACAGAGCCGGAGCCGGCTTACTTGCGTAGCCTTCTGAGCCGGATTTTATTGTGCCAAAAAAGTCTTCTACACCCCTGGCTTTAAGGACCTGAGCTATAAGTTCCTTGGAATTGCTGCTGGCAATGCCAAATTTAAGGCCGTTATTGTAGCAGGCCTGTATGAATTCCTTTACACCCTTTTTAAGCGGAACCTCATTAGTATATTTATCCCAGGCCATGCGATTCCATCTGTCACCAATAGCCTCGAGAGTCTCATCTATATTAAAACGTTTTTTGAAATAATCTGCTGTATCATAAAAGCTTAGACCAGCAATATTTTCCTGAAGATCAGCCGGAAGCTCATATCCAAGCTCTCCAAGATATTCTCTGTCAATAGACTCCCACATCCACATAGAGTCAACCAGTGAGCCATCAAGATCAAAAATAATGGCGTCAAACTTTGAAAAATCAAACTTAAAACTCATTAAATCTTTACCTAACCTTATAAATCTTATATTTCATGCTATCATACTATTTTAACATAAAAAAGAAGTGACTAATATGAATTCTTTCATTTTAGTCACTTCCCATATTTACACATTCACAAATTATATCAGCCAGCTATTTTGGTGAGCTCATACCAGTTAGACTTATCAAGCTGTCCCTTAACAATTATATTATCTCTGGACTTGATTATATGACTCCAGATAGTTGTAACCATATTATTTTGTGCCAAAAATCCAATGGCGTCGTTTACATTATCAAATATAAACTCATCATTCTCTAATGCGAATTCCGGTATATTATCTTTGTTGACAATAACCTTGTATCCAGTATTTTTCTTCATATCCATGACCTCCGTATCAGCAATAATCCAAAAAATATAATGAATAAAAGATTTTTATTTTCAATCAATATATCGTCAAAAAGATAAGTCTAAGCAAGTAGTTAATAGTTATTTAATCTCTGAGAATATATAGTTTATATTTATGAGGATAATTGCTTAATTAAATAAAACTGTTAGTTAAACAATTGATCTCATCCTCTGTAAGCGGTCTGTACTCGCCTTCAGCAAGATTTTCATCCAGCTTAAGACTGCCCATAGATAATCGTCTCAAAAAAACAACCTCATTATCTACGGCTTTCAGCATTCGCTTTACCTGATGAAATCGCCCCTCATGAATAATCAGATGAATCACCTGATGTCCTTCCTTATCCGGTGCTCTGAAAGCCCTGGCGGGAAGAGTCATTTCTTCATCACCAATGTCCACGCCCCCTTCAAGCATATGAAGCTCTTCATCAGTAATTTCATGATCAAGATATACCTCATATTCCTTGTCTACATGTTTTTTTGGTGATAATAAATTATGTGCCAAAATGCCATCGTTAGTCAATAGTAACAGCCCAACCGTGTCTTTATCAAGCCTTCCAACCGGAAAGAGGTCTTTTACGCCCTCATCCTTTAGCAAATCCACCACCGTTACTGACTTTCCAGCTCTTGTGGATGACACAACATCAGTTGGTTTATTTAGCATGAAATAATAGAAATTGGAATAAGTAAGAACATTGCCATCAAAGGCTATTTCATCCTTGTTTTCATCTATATGCATATCACTTGATTTTACAACAGTTCCATTTACTGTTGCTCTGCCATTTTTTACATATTCTTTAATCTGTTTACGGGTACCAATACCCTTTTCGCTTAAAAATTTATCTAATCTCAAAAAACAAAAATCTCCATTTTAATATTTAACTGCCGGAAGTGAAACTACATTACTGGTAGTAAAAAGCTCATACTGATTATAAACCTGTACCACAAGACTTGAAGCCTTACCGGAAGGTACCTTTAATGTAAAGGAAACAGTCTGCAGATTACTATCAAAAGGCTGCAGGTAGGAATATGTAGCTCCTCCGTCCAGACTATATGCATAGTATTTAACAAGACTCTGCTTATCAGTTGCAGTAAGAGAAACAGTAACATTTCCAGAAGCATCAGGCCCCGAAGTGCTTATGTTACATACATCAGGAGCAGTCGTATCATCTGCCACTCTTGAACTCTTTGTAGATACATTAGAATATTGATAATTACTATAGTCTACACCTAAAGTCTCAGATTTAAGGTGAAAGTATTTTGCAACAGCTGTAGCATCAGCCATGCCAAAGTTAGTAAAGGAATTGGCCTGTGAAAAGAAAGGCTTATCACTGCCATGGTCTATGTAGCAATGTTCAATGATTACGCATGGAATATTATCTGCAGCAGCGCATCTAAGAACGCCGTAGTAATCTGTGCCTTTACTGTTAAGCTTTGTTTTATAGCCCTTTTGATATACACCAAGCGCAGATAATTCCTGTATTTCAAGTGATGCAAAGGTTGCACCCTGGTTAAAAAAGCTCTTGGCAGACTGAACCCAGATTTCTGAACCATAAAATTTATGTTCTGTAGAAGCGTTGTAATGAAGACTAAACATGAAGTCAGCCCCAACTGATTTGGCATAATCAGCTCTTGCCTGAAGACTCATCTCAACGTCAGTAGTTCTTGTAAGGTAAACTACAACGTTATCGTATTTCTCAAGCTCAGCTTTCATTGCGTTTGCAGTCTGAAGCGTAATCTCTTTTTCTGAAAGATTGTTGTACTGACAGCCAAGATTTCTGCCACCAACGCCGCCATGTCCAGGATCAATTACAATAACAAAAGGATCTGCAGCTGATGCATTAATTGCTGACAAATCTGGTACTGCTGTAAATACAAACACAAGCATCACTGCAAAAAGTAATGCCGTAGAAATAAACCTCTTAATTAAACTTTTCCCTCTCATAAAACCCTCCAATATAATCTTGCCTTAAATTTTAGTATTTTAAAGAAAAAGCGGCTGAAATAAATCAGCCGCAAAAGATTATCGACTTTAATCTATTATTTTCGTAATCGATTAGTTCAACATATCCAAATTTATTGAGTTAATATCTGTATCGTTTTTTCTGTCATCAAGCTTAACAGTCTCAATCTTTATCTCATCCTTTGAATCATTAGAAGTTTTTGGTTTTTCTGCAGATTCATTACCAGGAGTCAGGTCAGCTCTGTTAGACTTGATAGTCTCGCTGTAATTTGTAAGAGCTGTAAGAATACTTTCATTGTGTGAGCTTGTAGTATCAATGGCTTTTGTCAGAACCTCATCTACACTGGCAAGAAGCTGATCAGTATAAGCTACGGCAGCAGCTCTCATCTCATTAGCTTCCTCTGTAGCCTTATCCAGTATTCCCTGAGCCTGCTTTGCAGCCTGAGATACAACCTCATTGGCCTGTGCATAGGCCTGCTGCATAATCTCGTGCTCATTTATAAGCTCATTAGTATGAACAGTAGCCTCATCAATAAGAGCCTGAGCCTTGGATCTGGCATCATTCAAAATAGCCTCTTTATTGCTGATAATCTTCTGATATCTCTTGATTTCTTCAGGAGTCTTGGATCTGAGCTCTCTGAGAAGTTCATCAATTTCCTCTTTATTAACTATAATATTTGATTTGGATAAAGGTGAAGACTTACAGTTATCAATATAAGTTTCGATTTCATCGATTAACTGTTCAATTCTGCTGCTCATCTAGGATCCCCCTGTTCAATATGGTCAAAACCAAATTTATCATACACTGCTTTAGCAACAAAGCCCGGTACACATGGATAAATATCTCCATTGTAGCTGGCAATTTCCCTAACGGTAGAACTGCTAAGATATGAATATCTGATACTGGTGGTAAGAAATACCGTATCTACATTTCCATGAGATAACTCTTTATTGGTCTGTGCTATCTGAAGCTCATACTCGAAATCAGTAATAGCTCTCAAACCTCTGATAATGATATGAATATCATTAGCCTTACAATAATCGATAGTGAGGCCATCATAGCTTTCTACAATAACATTGTCCAAGTCTTTGGTGGTTTCTTTAATCATATTAACACGTTCATCCTTTGAAAACAATGGACTAGCCTTGGCAGAGTTATACATGACCAAAACAATGATTTTATCAAACATTTTTGATGCTCTTTTTATTACATCAATATGACCAAATGTAACCGGATCAAAGGAACCTGGATAAACACCAATTTTCATACGTAAACTCAAACCTCTCTGCTAATAAATACGTGTTTATTTGTCTTATATAACTTTTCTCTGTCAATTTTAAAGCCCATATCGCTTACAAATGAGAAATCCTCATCAAGCTGAGCTTCCAGAATGATACGGGTATCCTCTGTGACATATTGCATCTGAGAAAGAAGCGCTATTGTCTTTTCATAAAAACCGCCCTGATAAGGAGGATCTATAAAAATAATGTCAACTTCCTTTTCACCTATGCCTCGAAGTGCAACCTGAGCATCCTGTTTTAAAAGAATACCGCTTTCCTCATAATGCGTCTTACGAAGATTGGCTGCGATACATTTAGCAGGCTCTGCTCCATTTTCAATGAAATAAGCTTTTTTTGCACCTCTTGAAAGTGCTTCTATTCCTATTCCTCCACTTCCGGCAAATACATCTACAAATACACTGCCAGGCACAGACATCTGAATTATATTAAACAATGTCTCTTTAATTCTGTCCTGTGTAGGCCTTGTATCCTTGCCCTCAGGTGTCATAAGTGGGATGCTTCTTGCTTCTCCGGCAATTACTCTCATAATCTTACCTTTGTTCCCTTCGTATCTCTGTTTGTAATCTTTAAATGGCTAAGCTCAAGGCTCTTGCCATTGTGTTCTATGGCTTTTTCTTCAAACTCACCAAGATAAAATACGTCTCTTATAGAGTCTTTTTTATCAAGTCTCATGCCACGAACACCAACTGCAGCTTTCTTCTTTTCCGGTATGTCAGAAACGTTAAATCTAAGGAAATAGCCGTTTTCTGACTGAAGGATGACTGTCTTTTGTTCATGTAAAACAGTTACATTTACCACCTCATCATCATCCAAAAGCTTGGTTGCTGCAACAGTACGCTTTGCAACGTCAAATTCGCCGCCATCTACAATCTTCATGTTGGCATTTTTGGTGACAAACATAAGTCTGTACAGATTAAGGTCAGACTGACTTGTAGCCAGGATGATCTGTTCCTTTGAAGTATCATAATTACTGATATTATCAATTGGAACGCCCTTATCTCTCATCTTGCCCTGTGGCAGATCCATGGCCTTAATGGTGTGGAGCTGTCCGTTGTTGGTAAACAGGCAAACCTTACCAGTATTTTTCATGATAAATGAATATTTAAATTCATTCTGAATGGTCTCAAGATTCTTTTCATAAGTAGAGGCATCGATAGTCTTGGCATAGCCAAACCTGTCCATGATAAAGGCTACATCCATCTCTTCAACAGCCTTTTCTTCATAAACCGCATCTTCCTTATTGTCTATCTCAGTTTTTCTCTTGGCGTTAAGCTGCTTCTTGATCTGAACCAGCTCATCCTGAAGAACAAGAGACATTGACTCTCTATCCTCAAGTATGTCCTCATAGCGATAGATATTAGCAACTGTCTGCTCATGTTCTTTTACAAGGGCATCCAGCTCAAGTCCGCTAAGTCTGTATAATCTCATATCAAGAATAGCATCTGCCTGTCTTTCTGTAAAAAGAAGGTTGGCAGCCATAACAGCTGACTCTCTGGATTTAAACTTAACACCTTCAGTGTTTCCATTAACCAGGCAGTCCTTAGCCATTGCTCTGTCCTTTGAACCTCTGATAATCTCGATAACAAGGTCAATAACGTTGCAGGCCTTAATGAGGCCTTCCTGAACCTCGCGTCTATCCTGTTCCTTTTTCAGAAGTGTGTTGTACTTTCTTGTTGTGATCTCATATAAGAAATCAACATTTGCCTTAATGATCTGACGAAGGCCCATAATCTCAGGTCTTCCATGATCAATGGCAAGCATATTTACACCAAAGGTATCTTCAAGCTTGGTCTTCTTGTAAAGAAGATTTGTAAAGTTCTCTACATTTGTATCCTTCTTTAACTCAATAACAATACGGATACCTTCTTTTGAAGACTGGTTTGAAATATCTACAATGTCATTTGTAACCTTGTTTTCAGCAAGGGCAGCTACATCAGACATGAATTTACCGATACCTGCACCAATCATGGTATAAGGAATCTCAGTAATTACAAGATTTATATGACCATTCTTGCCCTTTTCTGTAGTAACCTTGCCTCTAAGTCTTATTTTACCAGCACCTGTCTCGTAAATACCCTTAAGGTCGTCTTTGTTTATAACAATTCCGCCTGTAGGGAAATCAGGTCCTTTAACGTATTTCATAAGCTGAGCGCTTGTCAGCTGATCATTTTTCATAAAAGCTATTTCAGCGTCAATTACTTCTGAAGCGTTATGAGGAGGTGTGCTTGTTGCCATACCAACTGCAATACCTTCAGAACCGTTAATAAGAAAATTAGGAATTTTAACCGGCAAAACAGAAGGCTCACGCTCTGTCTCATCAAAGTTTGGCATGAAATCAACTACGTCTTTGTCCAGATCCTCAAGGAAGGTCTCCTGAGTGATTCTGGCAAGTCTTGCCTCTGTATAACGCATGGCAGCAGCGCCATCACCTTCGATGGTACCAAAGTTACCATGGCCATCTACAAGAGGAATGCTCTTCTTGAAGTCCTGCGCCATAACAACAAGACATTCATAAATTGAGCTGTCACCGTGAGGGTGATATTTACCCATGGTATCTCCGACAATACGTGCACTTTTTCTGTATGGCCTGTCATATCTGATACCCAGCTCGTACATATCATAAAGAGTTCTTCTCTGAACAGGCTTTAAGCCATCTCTGATATCAGGAAGTGCTCTGGCCACAATAACGCTCATGGCATAATCTATAAAGGATTTTTGCATAATCTCAGAATATTCTGAGCGAACAATATTATCTTCCACTAATGATTACCTCAATCTAAATAATAGTAAAAGTCAAGAATATGTTAAATATCCAGTGCTGCGTCAGTAGCATGCTGATGAATAAAATCTCTTCTTGGAGGTACATCTGTACCCATCAAAAGCTCTGTAATCTGTGAAGCCATCTTGGCATCATCAATCTCAACAGCTCTCATCATACGTCTCTCAGGATCAAGAGTTGTCTCCCAGAGCTGTTCAGGATCCATTTCACCAAGACCCTTATATCTTTGAAGCGTAAAGTTGCCTTTGTGAGTTTTACGATATTTCTCAAGGGCTGCATCATCGTACAGATACTCTTCCTTACCTTTTGAAGGTAGCACCTTATAAAGAGGAGGCATGGCAATATATACATGTCCCTGAAAAATTAGCTCCGGCATAAATCTGTAGAACAATGTAAGCAGAAGTGTTGAAATATGCTCACCATCTACATCGGCATCGGCCATGATTACGATTTTGTCATAGCGAAGCTTGGTGATATCAAAATCATTACCATAGCCTTCTGAGAAACCACAACCAAAGGCATTGATCATTGTCTTGATCTCAGCATTTGCCAGAACCTTATCTATACTTGCTTTTTCAACATTAAGAATCTTACCTCTGATAGGCAAAATAGCCTGATACATTCTGTCTCTTGCCATTTTTGCACTACCGCCCGCAGAATCACCCTCTACAATGAATATCTCGCACTTATCAGCTTCTTTACTGATACAGTTTGCAAGCTTTCCATTAGAGTCAAAGGAGTACTTCTGCTTGGTAAGCATGTTGGTCTTGGCTTTTTCTTCTGTTTTACGAATTTTGGCAGCCTTTTCAGCACAGCCAATAATTGCTTTAAGTGTCTCCAGATTTCTGTCAAAGTATCTTGTCAGCTCATCACCGGTAATCTTGGAAACAACCTTTGTAGCATCCTGATTATCAAGCTTGGTCTTGGTCTGCCCTTCAAATCTTGGATCCGGGTGCTTAATAGAAATAACTGCTGTCATACCATTACGAACATCAGCACCGGTAAAGTTAACATCCTTTTCCTTAAGGATGTTAAGCTCACGGGCATAGTTATTGATTATGTTCGTAAACATGGTCTTAAATCCGGTAATATGTGTACCGCCTTCAGCATTGTAAATATTATTACAAAAGCCCAGTACATCTTCATGGAATTCGTTAACATACTGAAGCGCTATCTCTACAGAGATTCCTTCGCTTTCGCCAGAAAAAGCAATAACATCATGAACAGCTTCCTTGGACTTGTTCATATCCTGAATAAAGCCCGTAATACCATCAGGCTCATGGAACTCAACGTGCTCCATGGTCTCAGGTCTTTTATCATCAAAGATAATAGTGAGCTCAGGATTTAAATAGGCTGTTTCATGAAGACGGTTCTTTATCTCATCTTCTTTAAATCTGGTCTTTTCAAAAATTGTGTCATCCGGAAGGAAATTGATTGTTGTTCCGGTCTGTTTTGTATCTCCGCAAACTGGAAGGAGTCCATTAACCAGCTCGGTTGTAGGAATTCCTCTTTCATAGCTGTCCTTATAAATGTGACCATCCCTTTTAACAGAAATGTTCAATCTTGTAGATAAGGCATTTACTACAGATGAACCTACACCGTGAAGACCACCACTGGTCTTATATGCATTATTATCAAACTTACCACCTGCATGCAGCATGGTAAGAACGACTCTTTCTGCTGTAATGCCTTTTGCATGCATACCAACAGGAATACCACGTCCGTTATCTTCTACTGTGGCAGAGCCGTCTTCTTCAAGAGTCACATGAATATGACTGCAGTAACCTGCAAGGTGCTCATCGACCGCATTATCAACTATCTCGTAAACAAGATGGTTTAGGCCGCGCGTAGATACGCTTCCGATATACATTCCCGGTCTTTTACGAACTGCCTCAAGACCCTCGAGGACTGTAATACTGGATGCGCCATACTGATTATTTTCAGACATATAAAGATATAACCCCCTAAAACTTAATTGGTCAAATAATAGATGTTGTGGACAAAAGTGATAACACGGATTGTTCCGTGCTTTGCACTCCCACAATCCTACGAAATATTCGGATATCGTGTGACTTACGTCCCACTTTTATCCTCATATTTCGGCGGGTCATAAGGTCTCTCACCCACTGCCAAGCAAACTTGGCGTGGCTTGAGACTTTTGACCCTGTTATCATAATATTTAAAAATATAAGAAATCTGCTAAAAAGCAGATTTCAAAATTAAACATGCACCTTTCTTGATGCAGCAATAGCAAGTGCTCCTGGTCCAATATGGCAGGCAACACTAAGTGATAGAGGATCTAAGTGCATATCATAGCCTGGGAAAGCTTCCTCAACT
>JAZRKG010000144.1:0-8159 GCA_045646185.1 Butyrivibrio sp. | reverse complement strand
TAAAATAATGTAAAACAGTTTCAGGAAGGTTATCAGAAAATGCCAAAGTCCAAGAATCAATTGTTTCAGGTAGAAATGGAAGGCTTAAAAATAAGCGAGAAGTCGGAAGGCCAAGCGGTCTTAGGAAGACAAGACTCACTGACAACTCCTTGGCTCACAGAACGACATGGCTACGATCCGACTTTAAAATAATGTAAAACAGTTTCAGGAAGGTTATCAGAAAATGCCAAAGTCCAAGAATCAATTGTTTCAGGTAGAAATGGAAGGCTTAAAAATAAGCGAGAGCCATGTAATAACAAGTCAGAGCATGAAAACAAGACACTATCACGAAACCATAGAGCTTTTTGTCCTGACAGAAGGCGAAAGATATTACTTCGTTGACAGATATGTCTACCATATGAAAAGACATATGGCCGTCCTGATTCCTCCTGGTCAGATTCATAAAACCAGTCTGGTTGAAGGAAAGCCAGAGCACCACCGATTTCTCCTTCAGTTTTCAAAAGAAATGTTTGAAGGCATGATCAGCAATGCCCTTGGAATATCTTACGAAGAGGTATCTGCCAAATATAGCGGAATGATCACATTTTCTGAGGAAGGATGGAATTGTTTTCTGGAAAAATATGATGAGCTAAAAAGAGAGGCTATCAAAAAAACGGATGACCCTTCCTATTCCTCCGCAATAATAAGGTGTCTTTCATTTGAACTATTATTATTGTATATAAGAGAAATGGATTTTAGTCGGAATCAGATCGCTGCTTCTACAATTCATGATACTTATCGCGTTCATTCCGGTATATATAGCACCATACAGAAGGTAACAGATTATATAAATGAAAACTACGCAGACAATATTACGCTGGACCAGTTATCAGATAAGTTCTTTATCAGCCGTGCCGGACTTACAAGAGCCTTTAAAAATATTACCGGAATCACTATTATACAGTACCTGACAATAGTTCGCGTCAGAATGGCATGTCAGCTTTTAAAGACAACGGATTATAGTATTACTACAATTTCAGACAGCTGCGGTTTTGGCAACGTCACTTATTTTGAAAAAGTATTCAGAAGACTTCGCGGCATGACACCGCGCCAGTATAGAAAAATACTGCTATAAAGAACCCCCACACCAAACTATAAATGGTGTGGAGGTATTAATTAGTCCATCTTAAATTAAAGCATTGACTGACCAGCAAAGGTCTTTTCTACTCCAAACTTGTCAAGTACAGTTGCAGCAATGTCTGCAAATGTAGGTCTTACACCAAGATTCTTCGGGGTAATGCTCTTTCCATACATAAGAATTGGAATATATTCTCTTGTGTGGTCTGTAGTCTTCTGATATGCAGGATCGCAGCCATGGTCAGCTGTTATCATAAGAATATCATCATCATGGAGCTTGCTCATTATCTCTGGAAGCTTTTCATCAAAATAGGTTAAAGCCTTAGCATATCCATCAATATCTCTTCTGTGTCCATAGAGCATATCAAAGTCAACCAAATTTACAAAGCAAAGGCCGTCAAAATCTCTATCCATCCATGCAAGAGTCTTGTCTATACCATCTGCATTGCCTTCAGTGAAAACAAACTCTGTAAGGCCTTTGGCAGCAAAAATATCATGAATCTTACCTACTCCAAGTACATCCTTGCCTGCTGCCTTAAGAAGGTCAAGCATAGTGTCCTTTGGAGGCTCAAGTGAAAAATCATGTCTGTGAGCTGTTCTTGTATAATTACCACTTGTGCCAACAAATGGTCTGGCAATTACACGTCCAACGCCCCATTCTCCCTGTAGAATAGCTCTTGCTTTTCTGCAATAGTCATATAATTCTTTACATGGCACAATATCCTCATGAGCTGCAATCTGGAATACGCTATCGGCTGAAGTATACACAATAAGGTCACCAGTCTTTACATGCTCATCGCCATAGTCCTGAATAACCTGTGTTCCAGAATATGGCTTATTGCACAATACGCCTCTTCCCACCTGCTTTGAAAACTCATCCAAAAGCTCCTTTGGAAAACCATCGGGGAAAGTAGGCATAGGTTTTTCTGAAACAATACCTGCTATCTCCCAATGTCCTGTTGTTGTATCCTTTCCTCTGGAAGCCTCCTGGCATTTACCATAAGCAGCTATAGGTGCATCTACAGGGGCGCCAACACCAACTCCGTCAATATTGAACAGTCCCATCTTAGTCATATTTGGTATATTCAGATACTTACTTGTAGTGCAGGATCTCAATGTGTTGACATCAAAATCGCCAAACTCTGCTGCATCAGGCTCTTCTCCTACTCCAAAGCTATCAAGAACTATTAAAAATACTCTACTCATAAAAAACTCCTTTCTCATACGGACTCTGAAAGAAAAAAGCTGCCTAACTTAAGTTAGACAGCTCTCTTTAATGCAAAATCAGTTCTGAGCCACATCCTTCATAGAGAAGCTGATACGTCCCATCTTATCCTTACCAAGGCAAACAACTGTTACCTGGTCACCAAGTGTCAGTACATCTTCAACATGATCAATTCTCTCCTTAGAGATCTTTGAAATGTGAACCATACCTTCCTTGCCTGGAGCAAATTCAACGAATGCACCAAAGTCTTTGATGCTTACAACTTTTCCCTTGAAGACCTGTCCTTTTTCAAATTCAGAAACAATAATGTTGATCATATCAATTGCTTCCTGAATCTTGTCTTTATCTTCACCACAAACTGATACTTTACCATCATCTGTGATATCAATCTTAACACCTGTACGAGCAATGATCTCGTTGATTGTCTTACCACGCTGTCCCACAACATCACCAATCTTCTCAGGATCGATCTGCATAGAAACGATCTTAGGAGCATACTGGCTAACTTCTGTACGTGGAGCGCTGATAGCCTTGCTCATGCACTCATCCATGATGAAGAGTCTAGCTTCACGGCACTGTGCAATAGCTGTCTCAACGATAGGCTTTGTAAGACCGTGGATCTTGATATCCATCTGGATAGCTGTGATACCTTCTTTTGTACCTGTAACCTTGAAGTCCATATCTCCGAAGAAGTCTTCAAGACCCTGGATATCTGTAAGTACGATGAAATCATCATCTGTATCGCCTGTAACAAGACCGCAGCTGATACCAGCAACCATCTTCTTAATAGGAACACCAGCTGCCATAAGTGACATACAAGATGCACATGTAGAAGCCATTGATGTAGATCCGTTAGACTCAAATGTCTCAGATACGGCACGGATTGCATATGGGAACTCTTCTACTGATGGAAGTACAGGAAGAAGTGCTCTCTCTGCAAGGGCTCCGTGACCAATCTCTCTACGTCCTGGTCCTCTTGAAACCTTTGTCTCACCTACTGAGTAAGCAGGGAAGTTGTACTGATGTACATATCTCTTATCAGGAGCAAATGGATCAAGTCCTTCTACCTTCTGCATTTCTGACAGAGGAGCAAGTGTAACAACGTCGCAAATCTGTGTCTGACCACGAGTAAACATAGCAGAACCATGTACTCTAGGAACAATATCAACCTCAGCTGCAAGAGGTCTTATCTCCTTGATGTCACGTCCGTCTGCTCTCTTGTGATCTTTTAAGATCATCTTACGTACTGTCTTTTTCTCATACTGATAAATTGCTTCTGGAAGAATAGCGAGCCATTCTTCGTTTTCAGCAAACTTAGCTTCAAGTCTCTCAGTAATCTTAGCAATGTTCTCTTCACGAACCTGCTTCTCATCTGTAAATACAGCTGCTTCCATCTCTTCCTGTGGAACTTCTTCTTTCATTGCTGCAAAAAGCTCTTCTGGAACAGCACAGCTTACATACTCGTGTTTTGGCTTACCAACCTCTGCAACGATGCCCTTAATGAACTCGATAACCTTAAGGTTTACATCATGTGCAAGGTAGATAGCTTCCTTCATCTTCTCTTCAGGAATCTCGTTACATCCAGCTTCGATCATGATCACCTTCTGACCAACTGATGCAACTGTAAGTCTCATATCACCTGTATCCCATATTTCCTGAGATGGATTAACGATAAACTCGCCGTCCTTCATACCAATCTGAGTCATTGAACATGGACCATCGAAAGGAATATCTGAAATTGATACAGCGATAGATGAACCAAGCATAGCTACAAGTTCAGGTCTGCACTGTGTATCAACAGCCATTACCATATTCTCAAGAGTTACATCATTTCTGTAATCCTTAGGGAATAATGGACGCATAGGTCTATCTATAACACGGCTTGTCAGGATAGCGTTCTCTGAAGGCTTTCCCTCTCTCTTATTAAATCCACCTGGGAATTTACCTACAGCGTACATCTTCTCGCTATACTCTACGCTAAGTGGGAAGAAATCAATTCCTTCTCTTGGCTTTGCAGATGCTGTTGCTGTTGACAGAACAGTTGTGTCACCGTACATCATAAATGCACAACCATTAGCCTGCTTACCTACTCTTCCGATATCTACGCGCAGTGTACGTCCTGCAAGTTCCATTGTGTAAGTCTTATACATTTTTTCTCCTTTTTCTGCTCATCCGCACACCGTCATCTACTACATTGTGTAACTATCCGCATGACAACCATGCTACTATTCAAAACAATGTTTAACTCCAGCATTGTCGGGGCGTGTGCAGTTTCTTTAGCTTCTTCTTTATGTTTAATTAAATAGTTACCAAATGACACTCAGCCTATAGTATATCACTAAATCGTAAATAAACATAGTTAAATCTATTTTATAATTCAAACTTCCCAAAATAATTTAACTTGAAACAACTTATTCTACTTCAGCTGGTCTCTTATGTACTGAGCAAAAGCTTCTGCGCCCCGGCTGAGGGAGCCGTTTTCATGAGTGATTATGCCAAATTCCACGCTGCCTTTTTGGTTTTTGAGTCGGATACCTGGCACTACTCCAAGGTCAAAACTGTTGAAACTGTCAGCACTTAAATTTGCAAGAGAGTTTTTCTTCAAAAGCGCGTGCATAACATAATCACTGTTGGTAATAACAGCAATGTCCTTTCGCACGTTAACCTCCTGCCCACTGCTTGTATGCCAGCAGCCGTATCTTATGTAGTCGTCCTGCTCTGATTGAATATATTTCAGATCATGAATGATATCGTCAGAAAAAGCCCTTCGTTCCTTTACATCGTCGGGCTGAAAATAGATCATGCCATCCACTGCCTTTAATTTTTCAAAATGCAGCTGATACTTTTTTAATTCATAGTCAAACTGAAGACGCGTATCAGGAAAAACATACACAAAGCCCAGCTCATCTTCCATTATTCGAAGTCTTTCAATAATGTTGTGTGTTGTGTCTGCATGAATACTATAGCAAACGTCTTCATCTTTATGCTGTTCATAAAAAGCTGAAAAACAGTTAGCTACCCAGGAGCTATGGTTTGTACTGATCTTGACCATGTTCTTCTGATTATCCAGACTCAGGCTTTCCAAATTTTCAAAATCAGCTACCAGCTTATTGGCCCGGGAGTGAAATTTCTGTCCTTCGTAGGTTAAGGCTATGCCCTTGCTTTCCCTTTGGAAAAGAGGATATCCAAGTTCTTTTTCCAAAGTGGCTATTACTTTGCTAACGCTGGACTGCGTTGTGTAAAGCACCTTAGCCGCCTCACTAAAGGAACCCACATCTGCAGCTACAACAAAATATTTTAACTGCTTAATCTCCATAATCAGCCCTCTTATAAAGCTTTCACAGCCTTTATCATAAACATTTTATCAGGAATATAAAACTCATCGCGTTCTTTAAAAATTCTGTTTCCAAAGTCAACATCAGTTTCAACCTGTTCAAAACCGATTTTCTTTAAAACTTCCGTGTCCCAGTCAGGGCGGTCAAGCATGCTGATAGTCAGCATATGATATATATCATGGCACTCGTCCTTGAGGCTGTCAGAAATATCTTTATGAGCAAGGTTCTCAGGGCTCTTAAGATTATGGGCACCCTTTGCATACTCGGCGTCAAAGTTGATTATTACTCCGCCTTTTTTTAGAACTCTGTGCCACTCTTTGTAAGCATCAATAGGATGTGGCAGTGTCCAGGTAAGATTTCGGCTAATTACTACATCAAAGCTCTCATCTTCAAAATCAAGCTTTTCAGCATCGCCCACTCTGGCGCCGGCCATAGAAGCATCAAGCCCGTAGATTTGTATCATCTCTTTTGCTTTTTCTATCATCTCTTTAGTCAGATCTATTCCGGTTATCTGATGACCGGCTCTTCCAAGAAGAATCTCAAAAAAACCGGCTCCGCAGCCCACATCAAGTATTTTTAAATTATCGCCTGCAGGAAGGAGATTTTTTAACTCCTTTAACCATCTCTCAGACTTATTGCTCTCTATCTCATCATGCCTAAGACTAAAAAAACCATCGGCTCTTTTGGTCCAATAGCTTTCCACTTTATCCTTTATATCTCCTGCTTCATCCTCGAAAGCTATATATTCAAGCTTACCCATTTATTTATCAATCCTCTTATTTCTCAAGCTTTACCATAAAAAGCGGCGTTGAATGATAGTTGACAAGTTCCTTTTCAGAATACAGCATTCTGCCAACATCTTCCATAGCACTGACTTTTCCAATATTAAGCCCTGTTAAAAATTCAATATCCCATTGTGGACGTTTTTTATTCGTGAGGGGCATATTATATGCTATTTTTTCCATTTGGTCAAAATTCTCACCAATATTGTAATCTTCAAAATTGCTTTTGCTTACGTTTTCCCTGTCTTTGCTGTAGGCCTGCTTTTTTTCATCATCCACAAGATATGAGTACCAGTTTGCATCAAAAACAAGCATAAGCCCTCTCTTTTTAAGAGTCTTTACCCACTCCTCATATGCTTTTTGGGGATGAGGCAGATTCCAGGTAAGATTCCTTGAAAAAACCACATCAAAGCTCTCAGCAGAAAAAGGCAGATCCTGCGCTTCTCCCTGAATAAAATCTATTTCAGAAGCAAAGCTCCCTGCATTTATTCTGGCTTCTTTAAGCATCTCTTCTGAAAAATCAAAGGCTGTAACATCATAGCCAGCCTCCGCAAGTATTGTAGAAATAAAACCTGGTCCGGCGCCAACGTCCAGCACCTTAATGTTGCATCTCTTTCTATCAGAAAAATATTCATCTATCTGCTCAGCCAGGAAGCTGCTCCAGGTCATCTTCTGAACACCTGTCAGTTCTTCTTTATTCACTTCAGAATAGCCCTTGGCCCTATTATTCCAATATTCCTTATTATCCATAAAAAGGTTGCCCTTTAATATCCTTATTCATTATAAACTATTTCTTTTACGCTGCCATCATCCAGAACAATGTATCTGTCGCAAAACAGCTTAACCAAAGACATATTATGACAAATGAAAATAATTGTCAGGTTACGACTTTGTTTTATTTTATCCAGTAGCTCTATTATAGTTTTTTGAACTGTAACATCAAGAGCGCTGGTTGCTTCATCACAGATTAGAATATCAGGCTCCAGGGCCAAAGCTCTTACAATAGCCGCTCTCTGGCACTGGCCTCCGCTTATCTGATGAGGATATTTGTCAAAAATATCCTCAGAAAGACCGCACTCTTCTAATAACTTTAACACATTTTCTTTTGCAATATTCTTTTTGATTCCTTTATTTAAAAGTCCTTCGCAAAGACTATATCCAATAGTTTTTCTTGGGTTAAAGGAGTCAGCCGGATTTTGAAAAACCATCTGCACGCCCTTTGGGATGCCACAAACTTTTTCTCCCCGAATAATTATTTCGCCGGAAGTAGCTGTCTTTAATCCGGTTATCAGTCCTGCCAATGTACTTTTTCCGCTACCGGATTCTCCAACAACGCCAAGAGTTTCACCCTTATAAATATCGAAAGAAACATCTATTAAAGCATTTTTATCACCAATTTTTTTGTCTTTAAATATTTTAGTTAAGCCTTTGACTTCGACAATAGTCTCCATTTATTACTTCCTCGCTCCGGAATAGCTTCCAGTAAAGTTTTGGTATATTCGCTTTCCGGAGAATTTAATACCTTTTGTGTTTCTCCATAATCCATTACTTCTCCATCCTTGAGTACCAGAATATTTCTGGCCAGATTGGAAATAACTGATATATCATGACTTACTATAATGACAGATGTTTGATATTCACTACTAAGACTTTTTATCTCTTCTATGACCAGCTGCCCTGCTTTTTGATCCAATGCACTGG
>JAZRKG010000143.1:0-5476 GCA_045646185.1 Butyrivibrio sp. | reverse complement strand
TGGTGCTGCTATGTCAGTTGGACGTATCTCAACATTCCTTGATATCTATATCGAAAGAGACCTTAAGGAAGGTACATTAACAGAGTCAGAGGCTCAGGAACTTATCGACCACATGACAATGAAGTTCCGTATGGTTAAGTTTGCTCGTATCCCTTCATACAACCAGCTTTTCTCTGGTGACCCGGTTTGGGCTACACTTGAAGTTGGTGGATTTGGTATGGATGGCCGTCACATGGTTACAAAGAACGACTATCGTTTCTTACATACACTTGAGAACATGGGACCTTCACCAGAGCCTAACCTTACAGTTCTTTATACATCAAAGCTTCCAGCTACATTTAAGAAGTATGCTTCAAAGATTTCTGTTACAACATCTTCAATCCAGTATGAGAATGATGATGTTATGAGACCTATCTGGGGCGATGATTACAGCATCTGCTGCTGCGTATCAGCTACACAGACTGGTAAGGAAATGCAGTTCTTTGGTGCTCGTGCTAACCTTGCAAAGGCTCTTCTTTACGCTATCAACGGTGGTAAGGATGAGAAGCACATGGATAAGGCTGGTAAGCCAATGCAGTGCGGTCCTGAATATGCACCAATCACATCAGAGTATCTTGACTATGATGAAGTTATGCACAAGTATGATCTGATGCTTGAGTGGCTTGCTGGATTATATGTAAATATCCTGAACCTGATTCAGTATATGCATGATAAATATTACTACGAAGCAGCTGAGATGGCTCTTATCGATACAGATGTAAGACGTACATTTGCTACAGGTATCGCTGGATTCTCACACGTAGTAGATTCTCTTAGCGCTATTAAGTATGCTAAGGTTAAGGTAATTCGTGATGAGAACGGAATCGCTACAGATTTCGAGACAACAGGCGAGTTCCCTAAGTATGGTAACGATGATGAAAGAGCTGATGAGATTGCTGTATGGCTTCTTAAGACATTCATGGTCAAGATCAAACACTATGAGACATACCGTGATTCAGAGCCTACAACATCTATCCTTACAATCACATCTAACGTTGTATATGGTAAGGCTACAGGTGCTCTTCCAGACGGAAGAAAGGCATTCACACCATTTGCTCCAGGTGCTTCACCATCATACGGCGCTGAGCAGAACGGACTTTTAGCTTCACTTAACTCTGTTGCTAAGCTTCCATATGAGTACGCTCTTGATGGTATTTCAAATACACAGACAATGAACCCAGATGCTCTTGGTCACACAGACGAAGAGAGATCAAATCAGCTTGTTAATGTTCTTGACGGATACTTTGACAGAGGCGCTCATCACCTCAATGTTAACGTATTTGGTACAGAGAAGCTGATCGATGCTATGGAGCATCCAGAAAAGCCTGAATATGCTAACTTCACAATTCGTGTATCAGGTTACGCTGTTAAGTTCATTTCTCTTACTAAGGAGCAGCAGCTTGACGTTATCGCTCGTACATGCCACAAGGCACTGTAATTTAGAGCATTTAAATTGTTTACCAGGCCGAAGCAAGAGTAATTGCTTCGGCCTTTTTTACCACTCGAACAGGTAGGAGTTTATAATAATATGGTAGGTAGAATTCATTCTTTAGAATCATTTGGAAGTGTTGATGGACCGGGCATTAGGTATATAATATTTTTACAGGGCTGTGATATGAGATGCAGATACTGCCATAATGCTGATACATGGAAACATGAAGACGAGCATGACCAGCTCTTAGAGGCAGATGAGCTGTTGGACAAGGCAGAGAGATACAGAACATATTGGAGAGAAGAAGGTGGCATAACTGTAAGTGGAGGAGAAGCTCTCTTACAGATAGACTTTTTGATTGACCTCTTTAAAAAGGCAAAAGAAAGAGGTATAAATACAACTCTCGATACTTCTGCACAGCCATTTACAAGACAGGAACCTTTCTTTTCAAAATTTGAGGAACTGATGAAGTATACAGATCTTATTCTTCTTGATATCAAGCATATTGATTCTGAAGAACACAAGAAGCTTACTGGTCATTCCAATGAAAATATCCTGGATTGTGCAAAGTACCTTTCTGATATCGAAAAACCTGTATGGATCAGACACGTGCTTGTTCCTGGTATTACAGAAAATGACGAATACCTGAAGAGAACCAGAGCCTTTATTGAGACACTTTCTAATGTGAAAAAGATTGAAGTTTTACCATATCATTCACTTGGTGAATATAAGTGGGAGGAGCTGGGCATTCCTTATACATTAAAGGATGTGGCAGCACCATCTCCAGAAAGCAAAGAGCGCGCAGAGAAAATACTGCGTGGCGAGCTTAGTATTTAAAAGAGAGGTAGATAATGAGAGCGGTAGATTTACACACACATTCAACAGCTTCAGATGGAAGCTATACGCCAACAGAGCTTATTGATTATGCTCATGAAAAAGGCCTGGCATCCATTGCAGTTACAGACCATGATACAGTTGCTGGTCTTGATGAGGCAATCGCTGCAGGAAGCAAATACGATGACCTGGAGGTTATTCCGGGAATAGAGTTTTCTACTGTTAACGAAGGCAAAGAGGTTCATGTGGTAGGCTTATATATAGATTATAAGTCACCGGTTTTTACAAAGAGACTTGAAGAGTTCAGAAATTCCAGAATCGAAAGAAATAAGAAGATGTGCCAGAAGCTTACTGAGGCAGGTCTTCCTATGGACTATGATGAGCTTATTAGTGCTTTTGAAGGCTCTGTTCTTACTAGAGCTCACTATGCAGCATATATGCTAGAAAAGGGATATATAAAGAGCCGTCAGGAGGCTTTTGACAGATACATAGGTGATAATTGCCCATGTTTTGTGCCTAGAGAGAATGTAACTCCTGAACTTGCTGTAGAGATAATTCTTGAAGCAGGTGGTGTTCCAGTTCTTGCGCATCCTGTTTTATATCATCTTAGTAATGAAAAACTTGATGCTCTTGTTGCTCGTATGAAAGCAGCGGGACTTATGGGTATTGAGGCAATTTACTGCACCTATTCAGCTTCAGATGAGCGAGAGATAAAAGCGCTGGCCAAAAAATATGACCTTCTTATTAGCGGAGGATCTGATTTCCACGGTGCCAATAAGAAGGATTTGGATCTGGCTGTTGGCTACGGAAAGCTGTTCGTGCCAGAAGAGGTTCGTGATAATATCTATAACGCTTATTTAAGTTCTAATAAAAACTGAGCAAGTCCGTCGTGGTCATTGTCCATTGTTGTGACAATGTCTGCGGCGGCTTTTACATTATCTGTAGCATTTGCCATGGCAATGCCTACTCCGGCAGCCTGTATCATTGATATGTCATTTTGCTCATCGCCGGCAGCAATTGAGTTTTCTACTGGGATTCCCAGAATATCGCAAAGCTTTCCGATAGCGGTTCCTTTACCGGCTTCTCTTGGTATTATTTCCAGGTAAGTAGGGTGAGAGTATATGGTCTGCACCTTATCTCCGTATTTTTCTATTATTACAAGCCTGAAGGCCTCTAAAGCATCAAGGTCCTGCAGCTCTATGGCAAGAATCTTGCATGGCTCAACTGGCAGTTCTGAGAGAATATTATCGGTAACAACTACAGGTGTATGTATGACTTTGATATAGAACTGCAATGCTTCGCCCTTATCTGGACTGATAATGGCATCATCCCGATAAGTCTGGCAATGTATATTGTGTTTCTTGGCAATTTCAAATATTCCTGAGACCAGGTTAAAATCTATTCCAATGCGATAAATATCCTTGTTATTGTCGCAGTCATATATTTCAGCTCCATTAAAAGCAACCAGATATGTGCCTTTATAATTTAGCCCAAGTTCTTCTTTGACTGCTTTTGCACTATCAAGTCCACGACCGGTATTTATGGCAAAATAGTTGCCAAGGCAGCTAAAGCTGTCAAGAGCTGCTCTTGTCTTAGGGCTGATTGTTTTATCGGTTGTTAAAAGTGTGCCATCTAAATCTGCAAAAAATATCTTTTTATTATTCATGATCAATTCCTTAAGTATAGAAGATAAACATATTAAAAATAATTCTAAATTAAAAAAGACCGGATTTCAAATTTGAAATCCGGTCCGGTATTATTAAGCGATTTCTTCGCCTGTAAGGAGCTTGTAAGCTTCCTTGTACTTAGCGATTGTCTTGTCGATTACATCCTGTGGAAGGTTATAATCGCTTTCTGGATTAGCTTTGAGCCAGTCACGAACAAACTGCTTGTCAAATGATGGCTGTGAATGACCTGCTTCATATCCTTCAACTGGCCAGAAACGACTGCTGTCTGGAGTAAGCATTTCATCTGCAAGAACTACTTCACCAGCTTCGTTGATACCAAACTCAAATTTTGTATCAGCAATGATAATGCCGCGAGTGAGAGCGTAGTCTGCACATTTCTTGTACAGAGCGATTGTGTAATCACGAATCTTGGCAGCGTAATCAGCGCCATGACCTGGGAATGCTTTCTCAAGAACTTCAACGCTCTTTTCGAAATCGATATTTTCATCGTGATCACCAATTTCAGCCTTTGTACTTGGTGTATATATAGGTTCAGGAAGCTTATCGCATTCCTTAAGTCCCTCAGGGAGTTTAATGCCACATACAGTGCCGTTTTCAAGATAGCTGTTCCAGCCGCTTCCTGTGATATAACCTCTTACGATACATTCAACAGGGATCATTGTAAGCTTTTTGCATAACATACTGTTTCCTGTGAACTCTTCAGTCTGGAAAAACTCTGGCATATCTTTTGTATCAACACTTATCATATGGTTTGATACGATGTCCTTGGTATAATCGAACCAAAACTTGGACATTTGTGTAAGAACAGTACCTTTCTTGTTAACCTTGTTCTTTAAGATTACGTCGAAAGCGGAGATACGGTCTGTTGCAACCATAATCAGGTTATCACCTGTATCATAAATCTCACGTACTTTTCCTTCTTTTACTGGCTTAAACTCTTTCATGGGGGCTCCTTCCTTAAATAGCAGGTAAACTTGTATAGTTTACAATTTTATTTATAAGAGATAACTCTTATTAACTATAGTAGAAACACTTATATGAAAACTTAAAAGCGATTTATCAATCCTCTGAAATCTCTTCATCTTCGATTTCAGCATTGTATACTGTACGCTTTCTAGCCATTTCATCATTTTCAAGGTACTCATCATAGGTTGTGCGCTTATCGATCAGGCTTCCATCAGGAAGAATTTCCATGATACGATTTGCAGTTGTCTGTACAACCTGGTGATCTCGGCAGGCAAATAATTCAACGCCTGGGAACTTAATCATTCCATCATTAAGAGCAGATATGGATTCCATATCAAGGTGGTTAGTTGGCTCATCAAAGATGAGGCAGTTAGCACCACTTATCATCATCTTGGAAAGAAGACATCTAACCTTCTCACCACCGGATAAGACTTTAACCTTTTTAACACCATCTTCGCCGGCGAATAACATACGTCCAAGGAAGCCTCTTACATATGTTGAATCCTTTATTTCAGAG
>JAZRKG010000142.1:0-6364 GCA_045646185.1 Butyrivibrio sp. | reverse complement strand
CCTTCTGTGTTATCTTAAGACAGTTGATAATGCAAGAGATGATGTGGCAGTTAAAAGAATAATAAATGTTCCTAAAAGGGGCATTGGTGCAACTACCATAGAAAATGTTCAGACTTATGCCAACGAGAGAGGAATAGGCTTTTATGATGCTCTCTGTGAAGTAGACCAGATTGTATCTGTTCAGAGGGCAGCAGGCAAGCTAAAGGACTTTGTCACAATGATAAGCGTCTTTAGAGCCAAGATGAAGGAGTATTCTCTTGAACAGCTGCTAAAGGATATCATTGCTACCACAAGCTATGTGGATTATATAAGAGCTGAGACTGAAGATGATGAGAGCGGTGATAATGACCGTGAGCAGAACATAGACGAACTTATTTCCAAAATAGCTGCTTACGAGGAGAAAGAAGATGAGCCTTCTCTAAGCGGATTCCTTGAAGAGGTTGCTTTGGTAGCAGATATTGATACCATCGGTGATGATGATGAAAAGGTTCTTCTTATGACGCTTCATAGTGCCAAGGGTCTTGAGTTTGAGAACGTGTACCTGGCTGGTATGGAAGAGGGTATGTTCCCAAGCTTTATGACACTTGAGGTAGAAGACAGTGATCCTTATGCAATGGAAGAGGAAAGACGACTTGCCTATGTAGGTATTACCAGAGCCAAAAAGGAGCTTACACTTACCTGCGCAAGAGCACGAATGGTAAGGGGGCAGGTGCAGTACAATCCGGTAAGCCGATTTGTAAATGAGATACCCGCTAACCTTTTAGACCAGGCTCCAGCAAAGAAAGCCATGCCGGAATTTTTATACGATGGCGGCGAGTCAATAGATGATGACGATGACATTGATATCTTTTCCGGAAATATGTTCAAACTTGGAAAGCGCCCTAAGGCAGTAAGTGCAGCTCCTAAAAAGCGTGCTGTGCCTCAGGATAAGCCTTTTATAGCCGGAGCATCAGCAACTCACGCTGCTGCTTCCAGGAAAAACTCTTTAGCCGGTCTTTCTAAAGGAATACAGGCTCCGACCACCCTTGATTATGGAGTTGGGGACAGAGTTGAGCATGTTAAGTATGGCATCGGAACAGTGAGCAGCATTGAGCAGGGACCTAGAGATTTCAAGGTTACGATACAGTTTGATGACTGCGGACAGAAGATTATGTATGCCGCTTTTGCAAAACTAAAAAAAGTATAAACTTTATTAATACAATGGAAAGAGATTAATTAAAGTGGTAAAATAAAAACATGCAAATGAGAGATAAAACTTTCATGAGCATAAAGATTCAGAGGTCGGCAAAGAGCCACCCGGAAAAAGAAAATACTGCTAATGAGGGGGATACAATGGACGTAAAGACTAAATTAGAAGATGTTTTGGAACTGACCAGAATAAATGAGCTTTTGAATAAAAAAGAAGCTGAAAACGCTAAAAAGCCATCAAACGTCATTCTTTGGATCCTGGCTGTAATTGGTGCAGTTGCAGCTGTAGCAGCAATAGCTTACGTAGTGTATTGTTACATGATCCCTGATTACGAGGGAGATTTTGACGACGACTACGACGATTTTGATGATTTTGACGATTTTGATGATGAAAAGGTTTGAATCCTATAAGTGACAAGGAAGCGTTTAGGGGACTCAATTTTCATTGAGTTCCCTTTTTTGCGCATAACAATAAGCCAAGGCTTATTACAGAACGGCAAAAACAGTCATTGAAGGCTAGCATGAAGTGACAGAACGCAAAGTCACAAAGTGTTTGAACCAATCAAAAAAGCGTTGACCAATTCGAAAGGGTAATGCGCTGGATGCGCACAACGAAGATGTATGAAAAAGAAAGAAATCATTGAGGGTATTGTTACCCGCATGGACTTCCCTAATAAGGGAGTTATTGAAACTGCAGATGGAAAGTGCATTGTCAAAAATGCACTTCCTGGACAAAAGGTATCGTGCAGAGTGCTAAAGGTTCGTAAGAACTACGCAGAATGTGCGCTGCTTGATATTCTGGAGGATGCACCCGATGCGGTTGCAAGTCCATGTAAGCATTTCGGCAAGTGCGGTGGGTGTACCTACCTCACTATGCCATATGTAAAGGAATTAGGACTTAAGGAACAGCAGGTGAGAAGCTTGCTAGGTCCGATCATTGAAAAACAATCAATGGATTTTTCCTGGGAGGGAATCAAGACCAGTCCTGCAAAGTTCGAGTACAGAAACAAGATGGAGTTTTCTTTTGGCGATGAGGAAATCGGCGGAGACCTTCAGCTTGGTATGCACAAAAGAGGCAGCTTCTACGATATTGTTACAGTATCAGACTGCCAGATAGTTGATAGTGATTATAGGGTTATTTTAACAGCTGTAAGAGATTATTTTGCAGCAATGTACGATAAAAAAGAAGTATCTTTTTATCATCGTATGAAAAAGACCGGATATCTCAGACACCTTCTTGTAAGAAAGGCAGTCAAGACTGGAGATATTCTCATTGATTTGATTACAACATCACAGGAAGAACATGATTTACAGCCATTCTGTGATATGCTACTAGATTTGGAACTGGATGGTCGCATTGTGGGCATTCTTAATACTACCAATGATAGTGTGGCCGATGCAGTTAAGGATGAAGGAACTAAAGTGCTTTTCGGCAAGGATTTCTTCTATGAAGAGCTCCTTGGGCTGAAATTTAAAATCACGCCTTTTTCTTTCTTCCAAACAAACTCATTAAGTGCAGAGGTTCTCTATGAAACTGTCAGAGAGTATATTAGAGCCTTGTACGATCAGTCAGGATCAGATTTAGGTGGTAAGGTGATTTATGATCTATACTGCGGAACCGGTACTATTGCACAGGTTCTTGCTCCTATAGCGGATAAGGTAATAGGTGTAGAGATAGTCGAGGAAGCTGTAGAGGCAGCCAAGATAAATGCTGAAAAGAACAATCTGACAAATTGTGAATTTATAGCAGGCGACGTGCTCAAGGTTTTAGACGAAATCGAAGAAAAGCCTGATCTTATTGTGTTAGATCCTCCGAGGGATGGGGTTAATCCTAAGGCTCTTAGTAAGATAATTGGTTACGGAGTGAAATACATTATCTATGTATCCTGTAAACCAACCAGTCTGGCAAGAGATATGGAGGCTCTTATAGAGGGAGGATATCAGGGACGAAGAGGAGTAGCATTAGATCAATTCCCATGGACGGCTAATGTTGAGACTATCGTTTTATTTGAGAGAGTGGACAGGCAGCCCAAGTAAGGCAGCGTTCTCATGAATTATTATGGGGAGCGACAAAAATGGGGTTTTCATTTTTATATAACGAGATTAACTTTTTTTGCGTTTTTATAATTGTACTTGTTGCTATTAAGTCAGAATTAGTAGTTGGTAAAAATGCGTATTCATATTATGTAGGTTCTTTGATAAATATCATATTCTGTATCCTGCTTGATAGTGCCTGGTTTATGGCAGATTCAGGAATATGGCAGGTATCAGTTGATTACAAGTATGTGATTTATTCCTTATATTTTGTATCAATAACAGTATTTGGATATGGATCATATTTGTGTGTGGATTATTTAAGCAGTGCTCATGCTAATAAGAGAATTGAAGCTCATTATATCGCACTTGGTTTTATACCAATGCATATAGCGCTGACTGTACTGAATTATTATTTTGGATTTTTGTTTACAGTTGATCCTGTAGATGGTTATTCAAGAGGTCCACTTTTCCTTGCTCAGTATGCGTTTGTTTTGGCTTATGTGGTTATTGCATGCGGAAGATTACTGTATTTTATTATTATTGGTGAGACGGACATGGAGAAACAGAAATATCTTTCAATTTTCCTGTTTCCGGCACTTCCAATAGCAGCTCATATAGTACAGGCATTTGTGCCAACAGCTCCGCTTATAAGTATTGCCATAACATCATCAGCACTCATTTTGTTTTTGAATCTTACTCAGAATGTTATTTCGCTGGATCCAATGACAGGGCTTAATAACAAGAAACTCTTTAAGAGCGTTCTTCGCCGTAAGATGGATGAAACTGACAGAAATTCAGATTTATATGTATTGATGATTGATATTGACAAGTTTAAACAGATCAATGATACCTATGGCCATGTTGAAGGTGATAAGGCTATTATCAGAACAGCTTCTGCTCTTAGAACTGCCAGTATTGGTACTACAAGACGTACTACATTATCCAGGTTCGGTGGAGACGAATTCGTGGTACTTGTTGAATATGAAAAGGATAAGAGAGAGGAAGCTCTTGAGGAAATCAGACAGTTCTGTAACAGAGTAAGACAGAGTATTATTTCACAGGGCATAGATGCATGCGTTCCGTATGATCTGCGAGTATCTATAGGAATTGCTATCTATTCAAGTAATATGAAAAATGCTGATGATTTTATCAATGCAGCAGATTCAGATCTGTATGTAAAGAAGCATGAAAAAGATGTAAATATTGGCGCTCAGGTTGCTTATATGCAGCAGGCAGCTAACTGATTATTAATTAAGAGAAATTATTATACCCACTATATTCGTTGTGAATATAGTGGGTATTTTGATGTACTGGTGGCGCAGGATTGCAGAGAGCAGTTTATAATCTTTTATAATAAAATACGAAAAACTTATTTGTGTTTGATTAATCCGCTATAGCGGATTATAATATTAATACCAATTCATTTGTATGCGAAGAGGTTTTTGTTATGAACATAAATGAAAAAATATTTACGGTTTTAAAAGAAAAGAAAATTAGTCAAAAGGAATTATCCAGATTATCTGGAATTTCTGAAAGTACTATAAGTGATTGGAAGAGAAAAGGTAAGACACCGGGGCTTGATAAAATATTGGTTGTGAGTAAGGTGTTGGGAATAAGCTTAACTGATCTTGTTGATGAAGACGTGGATGATACTGCTTCTATGAATCATTATGAGCTTAATCTGGATGAAAAATTAATAATAGATATCTATAGAAAAGCTGATGCAGGTCAAAAGAAGAGATTAATAGATTATTTTGAAAAGCTGAATGAAGCACAACCGCAGCTTGATAATAGAGTTCAAAGTATAGCAGATAAAGAAATTGAATATGAGGTTGACGATACATTCCTGAATCAAAAGCTTTTGGCAAGAAGATTAAGGAAGCTGGCAAGGCTTGACAGAATTACAATTGATGAGTCAGAGCATGCTTCCCAATTAAATCTTCATTTGTTTAAATATCTTGATTTTATAGGCATGGATAAGCTTGAATATGTTAAACAATATTTATGTAATATTCAGCCATTTATGATTTCAGAAATCAGAAGTCAGGAGAAATTTGACAATGCCATATGTGTATTGGACGAGTTTTATAGAATATCAGTTTATATAAAAGTTAATGCTACCAGAGGTGAAGAAATTGTAGTATCTTTTCATGAGAATCATAAATATGGAATTGCAAGAAGAAATACTATAAACAGGAATTTAAGTTATGTATATGTATTTGCAGATTCTATAGGAAGCCATGTGGTGGGCTCTGATAGCTATTCTATTAATATCTTTATAACAAGAGGTGTTTCAACCATACCTATAAATGTTCCTGCCAGTAAATATGATGAGGATGGATTTATGGTAAGGTATTCGTATATCAATAACGCCATTATTGATATTGCAAACCGATATCTGGAAGATTTATACTCTTCAGACATCGATTTTTCTAAAGTAGAACTTTTTTCATCCCTGCAGCAATTGTCCTTCACATCTTACGGAAATGATATATTTTCTAATATTTCGCTTCTTATAGATAGCCTGATAATACAAGTGGATTCTTTTGGAAAACAGATTGCGGATTCAGCATTATGCATATACTGCGGTAGTCTTGATATGCTGGAATCTGATAAAAAGGAAGTAATAACCACACTTAAAGAACGCTATAAAGTAAATTCGGTAAGAGCTCTTCCACAGATAATTGAAAGAGTAGAAATGAATCTATAATATAATAACAGGGCCAAAAGCCTTTATCTGAGCCAGGTTATCTGGCAGTACCTGAAGGCTTTTGACCCTGTTATCATTTTAATCCTCGATTCCGATTTCTTTGATATTAAATTCATTTCCCTGCTGCAGGTAAGTGTTTGGACTATCACAATATGGGCACGTTCTTCCGTACTTTATTGTCTCGTAAGTTTTTTTGCAGTCCTCGCAATATGTTATTGCTGGAAGCTTTTCAATAAGCATCTGAGCGTCTTCGATAAGAGGATGCTTTTTCTTGGCCCATTCCCAACAATCTGTCAGGTACTCTGGCACAACGGTTGATACTTCACCAAGTTCGATGGTAACAGTTTTAATAGAGGTAAGGTTGTTTTCTTTTCCAACCTCTTCCACAGTATTTATGATATTAAATACAACACCCAATTCGTGCATATA
>JAZRKG010000141.1:0-10592 GCA_045646185.1 Butyrivibrio sp. | reverse complement strand
AAAGTCTTAATCTTACTAGTAGAAAACGGTAGCTGCACATTCTTACTAGTAATCCCTCCAAAATGGATCGTTAACTCCGCTCTAATTAATTATGATAGATATTAATTTGAACTATGAGGATTCTTATCTAAATGACATTGGCCCTGGGCTTATAGCAACAGATATGGGTAAGCTCGAAGAAAAGGAAGGTGGCAAAATCCTGAAATACACTGCTGAGAATCGCATGGGTAAGCCGGAAGAGCTGGGTTATGCGATTGCCAGCATTGCAGATGAAAGAAATGGCTACCTGGCAGGAGTAGATGTTTTAATTGATGGTGGCGGTACAAATGGAAAGAAGTTCAGAAAGTAAAGCTTAACAGCTTGCAAGCCGCTAAACCCAGGCATTCTACCCAACGCTTTAAGTACTATTAACATATTGTTTACAAAATGGTAATGACTCATTAAGGTTCGTTTTAAGTACGGGGCGTATATTCATAATCAAGAAATGAAACAACATTTCCCCCCTCATAAAAACACTTTTTCATAACACGGCCAGGATATCCCCAATATCCTGGCCTCCTCCCTTTTCTGGGGTAAATCAGCTTAATGCCCGCTTTTCATTTGCTTTTTCATTACCTGATAATAGATTAAGTTCAGCATGATTCCAAAGAGAGTTGCAATAGGTGCTGCAAGACCGATATTTGTAAGACTTGCATCTGGCTGAATACTCATGAAATAAGCCAGAGGAAGACGAACCAGAAGAGTTTGAGTAAGGCCCTGGATCATTACGAATAAAGTCTTTTCGTGACCATTGAAATATCCGATCATACTAAAGAGTATTGCAGTAGCAATGGTTTCAGGCGCAAAGCCCTTTAGATATTCGTAGCCTTTTTCTATAACGGCTGCATCTGTGGTAAAGATAGATGTTAACTGACTTCCAAAGAACCATACTGACAAAAATACAATTACGCCAATGCCAAGACCAACACCCATACCGGTAAACATAGCCTTCTTGGCTCTATCTTCTTTACCGGCTCCGACATTTTGAGAGATAAAGGAAGCTAATGACTGCATAAGAGCACTAGGAACAAGCATGGCGAAATTAACAATTTTGCAGGCGACGCCGTAACCTGAAGAAGCTTCCAAACCTAATTTGTTGATGAATGCGCAAAGGGCAAGGAAGGACATTTGTGTAAGGAATTCCTGTAATGCCAGAGGAAATCCAACTGCCAGGAAACGCTTGCAGTTTTCATTTATACGAATATCTTCCTTTCTGACCTTGAATGGCAGATTCCTCTTTTTTAACAAACGAAGTGCCAGGACTACGCTTACTGCCTGAGCAATAACTGTTGCAAGAGCAGCTCCGGCCGCATCCATGTGAAATACAGCCACAAACAGGATATCTCCGACAATATTAATAACACAGGCAACAGCAACAAAGATAAGCGGAGATTTACTGTCGCCAAGACCACGGAATATAGCTGCCAGTACGTTATAAGCTACAATAAAGAAAATACCACATCCGCAGATACGTACATAGGATGCTGTAAGAGATAACGCTTCTGTAGGTGCCTGCATCAAAACTGACAAAGGTGAGGCAAATCCAACAAGAATAATAAATAATCCAACAGCGATTATAGAGAAAATAGCTGTCGCGCTGCCAAGAAGAGGTCCTGTTTGCTGAGGTTTTTTTTCACCAAAATAGCGTGCGATCAGGACAGTGACACCCATGGCTAGCTGAGTTATAACAAAGGTAACAAGGTTTAGTATCTGGCTACCTGTTGAAACTGCAGATAGTCCGGCAGTACTTCCAAATCGTCCAACTACCAACAGGTCTACGGCACCATAAGCGGCCTGTAGCACCAAAGCGCCTAATATAGGCATCATGAATGGAATAAGCTTGCCTAGAATATTCCCTGTAGTAAAATCGTTTTTATTACTTTTAATTTCTGACATGATATTATTTCCTTCCGTTACTTACAAAGTGTTAGGGTCAATTGTTGAAGAGGCCATAACAGCGTGGAATTTTTCGATTGTGCGAATGGTTGTTTCTACATCTTGGTCTGAAAGATCTTCCAAATAAGTTGATAAAAAACGATAGTAAGATACGTCATACTTATTAGATAAAGAGAACCCTTTTTCGGTAGGAGTAAGGTAAACAATTCGTTTATCTTCTGGCGAAGCTATCTTCTGGACATAGCCCTGCTTCTCCATTTCTTTTACGGTTCTGGTAACTCCGGGCTTTGGAAGTCCAAGAGAATCGCTTATATCGCTGACTTTTACCTGACCTTTTTCTTTCTGAAGCTTCTTCATAATATCCAGATATTGTATGAATGCAGGAGCAACGCCTTCAGGCAAAGGTGGAAGCAGTTCTCTTGCCCTTTTTGCAAGATAGCAGGCATCCAACAGTTCTTTGATTTTATCAGGTGTCATATTGCCTCCAAATGATTGTAAAAATAGTTTCAAATAATTACCATAGGTAATTACCAATGGTAATTATAATGAGATGTTTTTTAAATGTCAATAAGGAAAATATGTTTAACTCGCAAAAAAAATGGGAAAAAGTAGAAAAAATGAAATTCTCATGGTGGATGACAGTAGCGCCAGCGCCTATCCTGAGCTGTATAAAACGATAAATGATATTGCAGCTGCAGAATTTGTGAATACGATGATATTTTTGACGGACTCATTTATGCCGGCTGATTAAAAAGTGTATGATTTGATTATAAAAACTAAATAGTTAATTTATCGAAAATTAATTGGCATGTTACCGGCAATAGTATGACAATAGAAGTGTGACAGAAAATTGTGTTGCCTTATTTTACTATGGAGGTAATGGCATGGATGAAGTAAAAACAATCCGTACAGAAGAGTTCGAAACAATAACCGGCGGTGATAGCGAGGGCGCCACATATGGAATATGCCCTTTATGCGGTTATGTGTTTGATATTAAAAATCCTGAACTTCTTAAATTTGCCATAAAAATACACAACTCTGGTTTTCATGGCGCCAGAATGTAAATAATAAAAAGAATTGACTATTTCCAGAAACGAGGAGCAGTAAAATGCCCCTCGTTTTTATATTGCATACGTAATCTTTTTTCCACAAAAAGCCGATATATATACGAGAGGTTTTTGGACAAAAAAATGGAGAGATGCGCTATGGACGAGAAAAAAATGACATATAAACGGACTCTGCTGACAAAAATAGCCAGCTTTGTCCTTGCGATACTTGTGGTATCTATGTACATTCATTCAACTGCATATGCCGCTGCACCTGTAATAGTCGTAGAAATGGGTGATGAAGTTTCTAACGCCAGTGAAAATGGCGTCGAGAATGCTGTGACAAAAACCGTCTCTAATCTCAGAATCATTAATCTTGAAGAACCCCAAAGATATGGAAGCTTTTTTGACAATAAGGCAATTGTAATGACTGATGAAGGTATCTTATGGGAGATACCTGTTGTCTGGGTGGATGAAGAGGGAAATAATGCCCTGATTTACGTGCCTGGAAAGAAGTATACTCCTGTATTTGCTTTCTATATTCCTTATGGGATAAAAATAGCTGCAAATAGCGGAACTAATAGCTATACAGTCAAGCTGCCTGAGTTTCTGGGTGATTATATGGAATCTGACAGCCTGTTCATGGTGTCCAATCCGGAAAAGAGTCTTACATACATTACTTTTTCCAGTATTCTGGATGATTTTGAAAACAGCGATTCAAACGAGCTTTCTGTGCTGATAAATGGCACAAATCTTTTAGAAATATACAATCAGAGTATAGATTCGGTCGCATATGATTATGCTTCTTATGTTGAAAACTATTACGGCCAGACTGATGGAACAAATGACTATTCTGAGGGCAGCTTTACCGATGTTTCTTATAATCAGCCATCGGAATCTGCGTCTTCGCAGCCGGCTCAGGTAGAAACTACTCCTTCAGAACAGGCGCCTTCAAAACCAACTCCATCAGAGCCTGAAATTGACAGACTTGTGTCTATTCATTGTTCTCAGGGTGCAATCAATAGTATTGGAAATGACAATCTCAAATACCTTCTGGATCTGTTTATAAATGTTGTGGAACCACAGGCAGTTTATCTGCTGGTTACAAGCTTCCCATCTTATCTGGAGGCTGCTCAAAACAATGAGCTTGGAAAAGAAATAGGCTTGTATGTGTATTCCTCAGAAAACGTAACAGATGAAGACAGGGACATAGAGGGAGCGCTGGCGTACGTACATGCTGAGTATGTGGATGACGAATTGTCCCAATATGGCTATTATATTGGCATCGATGCGGACAGTATTTTTAAAAAGGATGAAGATACCGGAGAATACACTTTTGCAGAAAGTGAGAGAAATAATTTTTACAATACAGTAGTTCATGAGCTCATGCATGCTTATATGGATGACTATAACAGAACCGGTATGA
The DNA here is from genome assembly GCA_045646185.1 of Butyrivibrio sp. Taxonomy (GTDB): domain Bacteria; phylum Bacillota; class Clostridia; order Lachnospirales; family Lachnospiraceae; genus Butyrivibrio. The sequence goes on along the minus strand of JAZRKG010000141.1, from coordinate 6,185 downwards.
GTGGAATTGATGATGATGAAAATAAGTATCCAAGGTGGTTTAAGGAAGGCATTTCTTCAACAATAGAGAATGTCTATGATTATCGCTATGACTATTTTTACGAAATGAAATATTACTATAATCCTGATACTACTTCATTTGATTATACAGCCGAGGCCCTTCTTTATTATTATAAGAATTACAATGAGGACGGGGAAAGGCCTAGTATTGATGCGGAAAATAAGTATTACGACGATGCCGATACAAATACTGCCAGCGCGTACGTTAGCGGATATCTTGCAACGCTGTATCTGTCAAAGCTGGCACTGGATTACAATACATCAAATAATCCTTCAGATACACATGAGGCGCTGGTAATAGAAGAAGATGGGGAGACATATTATAACAATAAGGGCTTTTTAGAAGGCCTGGATTGTATTTTGAATATGCTCCATAATGGCATGTCTCTTGATGAGGTTGTAAAAGAGATTTCCAATGACGAATACAGCGACACAGCTGATTTTCAAAATAGATTCATTGTTGGCGAAAATAACGTAACTGATGAATCCCTTGATTTCTGCGTTGATTTTCTGAATTATCTGGAGAAAGTAAGCGATAACCTGCAGCAAACAAATGAAAGCGCCTATGCAAATGGATCAATTCTTTTGCCTTTAGATACTGATAAAACATCGCCTATTAGTGATGAACTTCCATCAGACATTGGAGAACAGGAAGTATATAATATAGCGGATAGTAGTGATGTAGTGTTATCAACAGTTGATCCTGATGTAGCCCATAGCTCAGGCGGTCTTAAATATGCAGGCACTGATGCAGATGAGGCTGACGGCCAGGATACAGCTGCAAAGGCTGTTGAAAAAACAGATGCTGCTTCATCTTCAGATGTGGAAGAATTGCAGGAGGATGCGCAAAATGAGGAAGACCTGGACGCCGCAGTTTCGGAGGAAACTCAGGATGAGGAAAATCAGGACGCCGTAGCTTTGGAGGAAGCTCAGGAAAGCTCTATAACAACCGATACTCAGAATGCTGAAGCTGAGGCTGAAGAGCAGTCAGAAGAGCAGTCCGAGGAAAAAGAGGCAGAGACTGAAGCGCAGGAAGTGGTAGACGAAGCTGTGCAGGAAACTTCACAGGAAGCAGAACAGATAGGAAGTCAGGAAGTAGAAACGGAGTCACAGGATACAGAACAGATAGAAATTCAAGAAGAGACTGCGTCACAGGATACACCTGTAGAAACACAGTCTCAGCCTGCAGAAGATGCAAACCTGGCATCCGAGGAGCAGACAGGTACAGATGAGTTCCAGTCTGACAGTTCAGATAACAGTTCTTCAGATAGTAATGAAGATAAAAATAAATTGACTGAGGTCACTACAGCAGCGGATGAGGATGAACTGTCAGAAGCTGAGGGATAAAGTAACGGAGCCATTTTGCTGTTCATGAGCATGGGACTGGGCTTTTTATGCCTATATTATAGGAACCGCGTTTAGAGCAAAGGATATTTCCGGATGATTTATGCCTTAATCTAGACACTTAGAAATAGAGCAGAAAGATTTGCATTTGCTATTCTGTCTGGATAGAAGAAAGGTAAATAAGGGCAGAAGAATAATTGCGAATTGTCAATAAAAGTTATGCCTATATACGGAAAATGCATAGCAGAGCAGAAAATTGTCCTTTTAATCTTCTGCTTATATATTATTGTCAGAATACGGGGCAGAAGCTTGGATGAAAAAGTTTCTGCCTAAAACAATGGAATATCAGCATTGGCATAAAATACTGCCAAAATAAAATGAGAGTGTCTTTGACATGGGGTGCGCTTTAGCCAGAATAAGCAGAGCGCTTCCTTAACAAAGAGTGCATCAAGTCCCATAAAAGGTGTAAAATAAATAATATGATTTTTTGAGGAGGGACTTATGAAAAAAAGAAAAGTAATTGTGCCGTTATTATTATGTGTGGCTGTACTTGTGACAGCATGTGGAGAAGAAAAAGAATCAGAGGATTCTTCGGTATTTGAGACAATGAGTGTCGAAACTCAGTCACAGCAGGAAACAGCAGCTGATACGGGTGTTATTACAGAAGAGCAGGCATATGCTGCAGTTATTAACTACAATAAAGCCATCGGCTCAGATGTTGACGGAGAAGTCAACTCAGAAGGATATTCAGAGTACTGGGAAGTTTCAACAAATGAAGATGGAAAAATAGTCGTGCTATATCGTTCCTACACAGGAGCTCAGACATACTATTATGTGGATCCAGTTTCAGGAGAGACATATGTCACAGAACTTGTACCGGGAATCATAGCGGAGGAACAGGAGACCGGAGAAGTCTTTAATGCCAGAGACTATCTTGCAGCATCATAAGAAAAAGATGTAAATGAGAATCTTATTAACGAAGAATTTGAGGAATGTAAAGAATGAGAGAAGCATATTTTGCCGGAGGGTGTTTTTGGTGTGTTACACCTATTTACAAGATGTACGGAGTAGATAAGGTTATCTGCGGATATGCAGGTGGCGATGAAGCTAATCCGACATACGAGCAGGTGAAACATCAGGAGACTGGTCATAGAGAGACAATAAAACTTATATACGATCCTGAAAAAGTGACATATGAAAAGCTTCTGAACATATATCTGGCCAATGTGGATCCTTTTGACGCGGAAGGGCAGTTCATAGATAAGGGCTTTTCGTACACACTCGCCATTTTCTATACGTCAGAAGATGAAAAAGAATCTGCACTGGAAAAGATAGATGCCTTAGAAAAAGACTCAGCTAAGAAAGTACAGATTGCTGTTTTACCATATAAGAACTTCTATGATGCAGAAGAATATCATCAGGATTATTACCTGAAAAATCCGGAAGCATTTGAAAAAGAGCTTGTGGAATCAGGCCGGAAGAAGACTAAATGAGGAAATTATTGATCTTTGGAATTATAAGTGGAGCAAAAATCCAGAAGCCTGATCGAAAGGGTCTTATGAACAGAATTGCGAAAGAAAATAAAATGGTATTATATGTGAACCTAATATTGTTCCTTCTTGAGGCAATAGCCTTTGCTCATGATGTGTACGCATTCAAATTAGGGCTATTTGAGTGGTATACAGTGGACAGTAATGTATTGCAGATGATAATTTCGGGATTTGTGTTTTTTTATGTTGTTAAAGAGAAGCCATTTCCAAAGATCCTTACTGTGTTACATTTCATTAGTGCGGTTGGGCTGACAGTTACGTTTCTGATAGCCGCATTTGTCCTAGCTCCTGAGGGAGGCATAGCATATTATTTTCTAAATGATGTTGCACCAATAAATCATTTTATTGGGCCGCTTTTGTCAGTTATTTCACTCCTTTTTTTGGAAAAAACTGAGAAACTTCCGCTGAGAACGATTATTTGGCCGGCAGCTGCAAGCCTTCTTTATGGCTTGATAGCATTGTTGCTAAATGCAGTACGAATAATAGATGGACCATATTTCTTTTTAAAGATATATGAGCAATCTGCAGGTGTGATAATTACCTGGTTTGCGATAATAGCTGCATTGTGTCTGGGACTTGCATTTCTGTACTACAAGATCAAATGGAGAAATGTCTAAAAGTTATTTCTGGGCATGATAATTTGATTCTATTATCTTTGCAAATAGCCGGCTACAAATGAGGATGAAATCATTTAAGGAAAACAACCTCATCCAGCCCCTTCTTAGTAGTGCGTACTTTGTTTATGGGATTCTTTTTATTTTCGTACCCAAGTCCAATTCCAAAAACTACAATCTTGCTATCAGGAATATTTAGGGTTTTTCTAACGGCATCCGGATGATTTACATAAGCGACTGCAGGAATAGACTGTATGCCATATTCTTGAGCTGCCAGCATAATACTCTGAGAAAAAGCATATGGATAATTAGACTAACCTTATAACGAGCCAACTAATGTTGGAGTTGGAGGAAAGCTTCTTAGCGACAGATAATGTAAAGGGACAGCAAGCCTTTGCAGTATTCACACTTGGTTATCCTGCAGAAGCATGTGAGCAGCAGGACCGTTTTGCTGTGTACTATCAGATAAAATTGTATATAAAAATATAAAGCGTGAATAGGCGCATATTATTGATGTGTATGTTTTATAGATCAATTAGCCACTGATTAGAAACAGAAACTTGTGAGGGTTGTTATGAAGAAAAGTTATATCCTAGTTATGCTTTGCGCGCTTGTATTGAGCGGATGCGGAAATCAACTAAATGACAGTAGTGCTGATTCAGAACAGGCGAAAAACAGTCTGTCGCATGAGGGTTACTCTTTGGAACAGGTGGTTGTGCTCAGCAGGCACAACATTAGGTCACCTCTAAGCAGCAAGGGTTCTGCCCTTGATACAATGACGCCTCATGAATGGGTAGAATGGTCCTCAAAGCCAAGTGATCTTTCAGTAAGAGGCGGAACACTTGAAACCGAAATGGGCCAGTATTTTAGAAAATGGCTTGAGCAAGAGGGATTGTTTCCTGAAGATTATATGCCGACAGAAGAGGAAGTGAGAATTTATGCGAATGCCAAACAGCGTACAATTGCCACAGCGCAGTTTTTCAAAGCAGGCCTTCTTCCTGTAAGTAATAATCAGGTAGAGTATCACGCTGAATACAACAACATGGATCCAGTATTTAACCCGAAGCTAACATTTATGTCGGATGAATATAGGGATGATGTTGAAGCGCAGGTAACATCTCTGTTTGGTGAAAAAATAAATGGTCTTTCCGACAATTATGAGCTGCTGTCCAAGGTGATAGATGTTGAAGAATCTGATGACTGGAAAGCCGGTAATTTCACAGGGTTTGTAACAGACGATGTTGAACTTAGTATAGAGGAAGACGCAGAACCAGCCATGACAGGATCACTAAAAACCGCCTGCAGCATAAGTGATGCGCTTGTTCTTCAGTATTATGAGACAGATGCCAAAGATGCGGCTTTTGGAGAAAAGCTATCTACAAAGCAGTGGGAGGATATCGCTGAGATAAAGGATGTATATGAAGAGGTATTGTTCGCAACGCCTCTTTTGGCCACCAATATTGCGCACCCACTTCTTTTGGAAATAGAAAATGAGCTTTCAGAGGATGGCCGAAGATTCACATTTCTTTGCGGCCACGATTCCAATATTGTCAGTGTCCTGTCAGCTCTTTCTGTAGAAGAATATGATCTTCAGGATGCCATAGAGAAAACAACGCCTATTGGATGCAAGATTGTCTTTTGCAAATGGGTGGATTCAGTTGGAAAAGAGTATGTTTCAGTAGATATGGTTTACCAGACAGTAGATCAATTAAAAAACATGCCTATTCTAGATATGGACAATCCGCCAGCCATAGTTGAGCTTAATTTTAATGGTCTTAACCGTAATCAGGATGGACTGTATGAGGCCTCTGAGTTTGAAAATCATCTCAGACAGGCAATAGAGGAATATGAAATTCTTTTTGAACAATATGAGATAGAGAACGCAGCGTAACATCCGGCGAGGCAAACAAAAAGGCATCTTTGTCAAAAGGTCCCTGCCATATATGTCCTTCCCCAATCACATACTGAGTCTATTACAAGCTTTAGAGATTGGCCTCGTTCTGTGAGTGAATATTCGGTCTTGGGAGGAACAACAGGGTAAACTTCTCTGTGAACCAACCCATCTGATTCTAATTCCCTCAGCTGCTGTGCAAGCATTTTTGCAGTAGCCTGAGGGATATATTTTTGTATCTGGTTGTACCTGAGCGTTCCGTCTTTAAGCAGATGATACAAAATTATCATCTTATACTTGCCGCCGATCCTTTGAGAGAGTAAGCATCAGAAAATATGAAGATAAACCTGTAGAAAAGGAAAAGATTGAGAAAGTCCTGAAGGCGGCTATGGCAGCACCTTCAGCTGGTAATCAGCAACCATGGGAATTCTACGTGGTTACTGATAAAGATAAGATAAAAGCGCTATCAGCGTGCAGCCCATACTCCGGATGTGCAGCAAATGCACCTGTAATTCTTGTGCCTTGTTACAGGACAGAGGGACTTATGTTCCCTGAATTTGATAAGATAGACCTTGCGATTGCCACAGAAAATGCACTTTTAGAGATAACATCACAGGGACTTGGCGGAGTATTGCTTGCTGTTGCTCCAATAGAAGACAGAATAGAAAAAGTTTCTAAAGTGCTTAAAACTAAGTCGGATCGTAGCCATGTCGTTCTGTGAGCCAAG
>JAZRKG010000140.1:0-44971 GCA_045646185.1 Butyrivibrio sp. | reverse complement strand
GCTGACAGATCTTCACGTTCCTTACCACCCTTTGTAAAAGCTGGAACCATTGACCAATAAGGAATATCCATCATTGTGTATGTAACAGCCCAGATGATATAGAAGAGTGCTGCATATGCTACAAGTCCGCTTCCTGAAAGTGAAGGAGGACAAGCAAACATCAGATATAAAATAACCGCATTTGTAATTGTTCCAATAAATAACCAAGGTCTGAATTTTCCCCATCTTGTTTTGGTCTTGGCAACAATAACACCCATAATAGGATCATTAAAAGCATCAAATACTCTGGCAATCAAAAGAATGATACCCATTATCCATGCTTCAATTCCTAATATATCCTGGTAATAATAGAGAACGTATGATGCACTAAGCATGTACACCATATCTTTTCCCACTGCTCCAATACCATAGGCAAATTTCTCTTTGCCCGTTAAACTTCTTGTGCTCTCAGCCATTTTCTGTGCCTCCTAAAAAATACATATATAGTTTCTTATTTTTTCATACCCATAGCAAGTTCTACTACTTTGTATGCCCCATCATAAATTCCAATTGATTTGTTTGTCTTGATGTTCTCACACATATCAAGGAGGATATCATCTTCATTCATGAACATGTCTATCATCTGAATTGTATGAGGAATATCTCTGCATTCAAGTGTTCCATCGCCTATTTCAGCTGAGTGAATAGCGCCCCACATCTCATGCTTACCAACTCTCTTGATAAAGAGCTTTGGAACAGGATAAAATGCAAGTTCGCTAGGCTTTGTAACAAGTACATCACAGCTTCTCATGAGAAGATTTGTGCAGTAAACTGCTTCAAAAATGTTCTCATGCCAGAAACCATGGATTCCTGTAACCTCATTTTGAGCATCCAGTGCATCTGCTGCAAATTTCTCTGTATCAGACCAGTTATTAAAGTGCTCTGTAGCCACACTCTTCATCTCTGGAATCTCATTTAACAGGTCGTTCCATACATTCTTGTAATCACCAACATTTACATATAAAGCTGCTTTGCCGGCTTTAATAGCAGGAAGAAGGTGCTTTATGATTGCTGCAAAAATCTCCTTCTGAGCACCAGCACCACCAATTGTTAAAAGGAATCTCATTGGCTTACCATTCTGCTTGCGGGCAATTCTTGCATCACAGTCAGCTTCAATATTGCTTACAAGCTCATGGTCAATGTAATGTCCTGTATAAACAAGTGCTTCCTTAGGCATTGGTTTACATACCTTTTTGCCGTTCATACCATTAAGGATTCTGTAGCCCATATATGCATTATGGCACTGAATAGTATGGATACTTCCCTCAGAAAGGTGAAGTGCCATTGGCCAGTTATCAGGAATAGCATTAACAACATTTTTCATTCCGGCATGGATAGCTGCCTGTGCAGGCCACACATGTGTAGCGATTACAGGAATATCCTTTGGAACGTTTCTATAAACAGGTGCCATCAGCTCAGCATTTTTCTGGTCTGATGAATTATAGGAAAGAGCTCTAAAGCCCTCATAGTTCATTGGTTCCCAAACAAGCTTATTGAAAATAGGATTCTTGGAAAGTCTTGATCCAAGAGAATAAAGGTCATTCTGAGCACCGATAACCTTTGTACAGGTTGTCTGCTTGTAGGAATTTAAATCCATCCAGTAAGGAACATAGCCAAGATGCTTTGCGCAGGATGCCATAGCCATGGAAATACGATAATGGCCAAAGCCCATACGGATATTTCCAACTATGATACCCTTTTCTGTATCAAACTCATAATCGCTTTTCTCATCAGAAAGTGTAATGTTCTTAACACCAAGTGACTCTCCAATGTACTCGTTGTCCTTAATGGCAATCTTGTAATCTACATTACTGTCATCACCAAACTTTTTGATATAGCCCTTTTTGGATTTAACAGCCTTGCGATATACCTTATCTGACAACTCATTACCAAATATTACTTTTGACTTCTCATTCATCTTCAGCTACTTCCTTCTTTCCTGTTTCTATTTTAAATTCAACAACTTCTTTGCAGTTATGCTCGCTAGATGTAGAAATAACGAGTCTTCCTCTTCCAGACTTTCCTGTGGTTTTAACAAAGGTACCAGTCATACCGCCCTGCATGCTCACAACATCCGGTCCAATAAGCTCTATCTCACCTTCTGTCTTGAACTTTAAGACATCGTTGAAATATGGAAGAACATTACCCTGCTCATCAACAGCCTTTACTCTGATAGCTGCAACGTCATAGGTTCTTCTCTCTGCAAGTTTTGTATGGTCACAGGTAATCACAAGCTTTACCTTACCGGCAGGTTCTTTTATAACAGTCTTTACAACCTTGCCGTCCTTTATAGCTTCAAACTTAAATACTGTGGACTTTCCGCCCCAGTCTCCAATATATTTGTTGTAGAGCTCAACAGCATCACCAAAATTCATTCTATGAATTGTTACAAGCTTAAGAGCTGCAAATTTGGTAGCTGTGGAAATATTATTCATTCCATGCTGTGCTGCATCATTTAAGCATTGTTTGATGAGCTCTGCTTTCTTTTCACTAAACTGACCACTGTCTTTTATCTGATTTCCAATAAAGTCATCAATAAGAATCGGTCCGTGCTTTAAGTTCTTGTACTCAGACTCTTCTGCCTTGTACTCTTTTATAAATACGTCGTTCTTGTACATCCTTACTGAGTCTGCATTGGTGAAAATATAAGTATTTCCTCTGATGCACTCAGGATGCTCACCAATATCCATGCTGGAAGAAATCTCAAGGACTACGTCTTTTTCTCCCTGTGAAGAATAGACACATGCAGCCAGCTTAGGATTTCTAAACATATCCATAACGCCGTGATAACAGATCTTGTCGCCACTGCCAAAGTCCTTATGAGTGTTGTAATCAAACATACACCAGCCAAAACTTCCTGAAATATCAGGCTCTCCGGCAACGCTGTTAAGAACTCTTACATGACGAAGGGCATGCTCAGCTCTCTGTTCCTCATCATCAAAAGCCTTGGTCGGATACATATGTCCGTTATATTCAGTAATAAGATATGGCTTTTCATTATTGGATGTAACATCCTTCTTTTTGTCACAGCCAGGTCTCTTTCCGTCATGTGAAAAATCGTTGTAGGTGTATACATCTTCAAGAAGATTACTCTTTTTGGAGGCCCTTACGCCGCCTGTAGGTCTTGTTTTATCAAGCTCATGAGCAATCTCATTGGTCTTTTTATAAAACTCATCATCATCAACTGATTCGTTTATTCGTATTCCCCAGATAAAGATACTTGGATGATTGCGATACTGCTCTATCATCTCTTTTTCATTGATATAAGCCTGTTCCTTCCAGGCTGCATCTCCGATATGCTGCCATCCTGGGAATTCCATAAATACCAAAAGTCCGATTTCATCGCATCTATTGATGAAGCTCTGAGACTGAGGATAATGAGAAGTTCGTACCGCATTAACGCACAGCTCTTTTTTCAAAATGTCTGCATCATATATCTGCATTGACTTTGGCATGGCATAGCCAACATAAGGATATGACTGATGTCTGTTCAAGCCTCTTATCAGGAACTTTCTTCCGTTTAGGTAAAAACCATCCTGCTTAAAGGCAATATTTCTAAAACCAACCTTGGTATACTTAACATCCAGAACATCCTCGCCTCTTAAAAGCTCTGTTTTAAGAAGGTACAAAACAGGATTAGTCACATCCCATACTGTTACAGGAAGTAAGTGGAAATTAAGCTGTGTCTTATTTGAATTAACGGCCAAAGCTTCATCGCCAAGAACAATTTCTTTTGCATAATTATCTTCAGAAGCCTTGTCATAAACAACAGGACTGTATTTATAAATATTTCTGTCCTGCTTCATGTGCCACTTAGTCAAGGTCTGTCTTACTACAAAGCCGCTTTGTTCGTCAGTTCCAACCACCGAAACTTCTGAGCAAAGGTTAGCTCCGATAGCCTTTGGAGAAACCTCTTTTTCATCAGGCTGATAAACCTCAGGAACCTGTGCATAGGCAAAAACGTCCTTGATATAAGCAGGCTCTCTCACCTCAAGGTATACATCTCTATAAATACCGCCATAGGTCAGATAATCTACCACATGTCCAAATGGAGGTACATTAAGGCTTTCTCTAGTATCCAGCTTTACTACAATAACGTTTTCCTTATCCAGAGAAATCTCTTCTGTAATATCAAAGGAAAAAGCTGTATAACCGCTGGAATGCTTTCCTATCTCTTTACCATTTACATATACTGTTGCTTCATGAGCAGCACCTTTGAATGTAAGGATGAGTCTCTTCCAGTCCCACAGATCCACAGGCTTTAGAATATATCTGTAGCCGCAGACCATCTGATAGTCAGCTTCATCAAAATAATGAAGTGGAAGCTCCCTGACTGTGTGAGGAATTCTGACCTTCTGGAGGTTCTTGTTATAAGAGATGTCATGCAGCTTATCTGTATAGCACTCTGTAAATTCCCAACCGTCATTTAAATAAATATTATCTGTCATAGACTCTGCTCCTGTACATGTGTTACTAAAACGAAAAACAAATAGGAAACTATTTCTTTTTTTCTAGTTTACATTTTAAACAACTATTTTACTCAAAACAAGAAACGAATTTTACAAAAATCGTTTCCTTTTTTTGTGCAAATTTATATTGCTATAAGAAGCATCAAAAGTGGAGCTTTTCATATCATAGGAAATCCAGTAGAATAACAACAGCCGGATGGCAGAAAAACTGCCCTCCGGCTATATAATTTTATCATAACTTAGCTATATATTAGATAATTTCTTCTATAAAGATATCTTTTACCTGACTTAAATCTATGTACTTATCCTTAACCTTTACAAGCGGTTTGGACAAATGGTCAGGATTTACAAACACAATATCACCCTCAAGGCCATTGGATAATCTGACTCTGTTGGCAATAAAAGTATTAACGATGTGACTAAGGAAAGTCATGACAACATCTGCATCGTACTTTCTAAGACCTTCTTCCTCAAAGGCCTCAATTACCTTAAAAGCACACATTGGCTTTCTGTAGGTTCTAAGAGATGTCAGTTCATCATACACATCTGCAACCATGATGATTCTGGCAATCTCATCAATTTTATTTCCGGACAGCTTAAATGGATAGCCAGTTCCATCCATACGTTCATGATGCATGAGCACACTATTTTTTATATGATCATCAATGTCCTGCTCCTTAATAATATCGTAGCCTTTCGTTACGTGAGCACGCATGATCTTTTCTTCATATTCTGTAAGTGGAGCCTCCTTATTTAGAAGTTCTTCCGGCATAAGTGTCTTTCCAATATCATGCAAAAGACCTGCTGCCGTTACCAGCTCAATATCGCTCTCCTTTAGTCTCATCCACCTGGCTATTGTATTACCAATAAGCGCCACGTTAAGACTGTGCATATAGACCGCATCACTATATACATGAAGGTTATTGAGCATATCAAAGATTCCGGAGCTTCCGCCAGCCTCTTCAAAAAGGTTGTAAACCGGATCTATAAGACTGTCAATATTTACCGGAATGTCAGAATTCACAATGTACTGAAGCTTGTTCTTTAAGGCATCTGCATTTTTTTCAATGTCAGCTTTAAAGGCCACAAATTCAGGTGATGTCTTCACCTTTTGCGCATGGGAAATATTAAAGTCAATCGGGCTACCCATAGGAGCTGGCGCAGCCTTACTACTCTTTTCCTCTTCAATAAAAACATTAAAGACAGAGAATGACTTAATTTTCTTGATAGAATTCTCATCCAGAACAGTTCCCTTTTTAAGGACCAGCTGGTCATCCAGGGAATACACGTTACTGGCAAGAATCATTCCATTTTTTAAATTAGATGCGGTAACAAGTTTCATACTGTTCCTTCTCTGAAAAAACGTTTATAATTATAAATAATTTTAACATATAAATCTCTAAAGGAAAACTTTTCATGGCAAGAAATAAAAGCTCTCTAAGAAAAACTCTTACTAAAACCCAAAGAATGGCTGTTTACAAAAAATATGACGGACACTGTGCATACTGCGGTTGCAAGCTCCAATACAAGGAAATGCAGGTAGATCATATTGAAAGCGTCTGCAAGGCAAAGTTCAAAAAAGAACTAAGAGAAACCCTTAATGACATAGACAACTACATGCCTGCCTGCAGACCCTGCAACTATTACAAAAAAGCAGCCTCTATAGAAGGTTTTAGAAAAAAGCTCTCCACCCTCCATACGAGACTGCGAAAAATCTTTATATACAAGCTTGCCGTAAAATACGGACTAATTGAAGAAAAGCCTGTAAAAATTGTTTTTTATTTTGAAAAATAAAGTATGACACTCATCCTAAAAATGCATACTGGCTGTCATATAGATTATGATAATAGCCATTAGGTATTTTTAGGAGTTCTTCATGGGAACCCTTTTCCAGTATTTGTCCCTTATCCACATACATGATACATGTAGAATTCTTGATAGTACTAAGTCTGTGAGCAATAATAAAGGATGTTCTGCCCTTTAGCATCTCCTGAAGACCCTTTTGCAAAAGAATCTCCGTCTCCGTATCAATACTTGAAGTAGCCTCATCCAGAATCAGAATCTTAGGATCTGCCAGTACAGCCCTTGCAAAGGAAATAAGCTGGCGCTGACCGGCTGATAATCTGCTGCCTCGTTCATTTACCTGAGTCTCATAACCATCCTCCAGAGACATGATAAAATCATGAGCACAGACTGTTTTGGCTGCTGCCACTACCTGAGCATCTGTAGCTTCCTTGTTGCCATATCGGATATTGTCCATAATGGTCCCTGAAAAGATAAAGCTATCCTGCATCATAACGCCCATCTGATTCCTAAGAGACTTTATGGTCACATCACTTATATCTACTCCATCCACCAGAATCTCACCACTATCAACGTTATAGAATCTGCTTATCAGATTGACTATAGTAGACTTGCCGGCACCGGTTGGGCCAACTATGGCATAAGACTCTCCTGCTCCAACCTTGAAATTTATATCATGCAGAATTTCCACTCCGTCATCATAACTAAAGTGTACATTCTTAAATTCCACATTGCCCTTTATCTCAGGCATCTGGCCTGCACCTTCCTTGTCTTTTACATTTACAGGCGCATCAATGGATTCAAATATACGCTCAAGATAAGAAATAGCTGTAAGAAGGGAATTATAAAAGTTGGCAAGGGTTGTTATAGGCTGCCAGAACCTGGACACATATCCTGCAAAAGCAGTTAAAAGTCCAACGGTAATAGCTGTCTCTCCATTAATCAGAAGTCCAATTCCCAGCACGTAGATAACAGAGGTTGTAATAACTGTTATATTCTCAATGACAGGACTCAGGATAAAGTTATATTTAACTGCATTCATCCACGCACTTCTGGCATCACCATTTAACTGATTAAAGAGCTGTGTATTTTTATTTTCTCTGACAAAAGACTGAGTAACCCTGATACCATTTATACTCTCAGCAATATACGCATTAAGATTGGACTGCTTATTACTCTGAATCTGCCATGCCTTTCTCTGTCTGTTTTTGACAAAAAGGACTATGGCTGTAAGGATAGGCAGACCGCACAGGCACACAAGGGTAAAGCGCACATTCAGATACAGCATAAACAGCAAAATAAATACCAGCGAAAACATATCTGTGATCGTATTTACTATACCGTTTGATAATAGGTCACTTAAGTTATTTACATAGTTAACGACTCTTACCTGAATCTTGCCATGAGGCTTGTCATCATAATAGGAAAAAGGCAGCTCCTGCAAATGCACAAACAGCTCTCTTCTAAGACTATAGATAACGCCCTGGCCTACTCGTGAAGTAAGTATGATCTTGTATCTCATAATAACAGCACAGGCAAGACCCACAAATAAAGCACTAAAGGCATTTATCAGAATAAGTTCCACTGCCTCTGACGGAGTATGTAGCCCCTGATATACAGTCTCTGTAATTGTATCCATAACATTTTTCATGAAAATAGGTATCAGCATGGATATGGCACTGGATATGACCATAATGGTAATGGCAACACTAAGATCCTTTTTATAAGGTCCTACATATTTGGCAAGGCGCTTTAGCTGCTCTATATCAAACCCGCTATCTAATTCTTCATCCTGTTCAATTTTATTCCTGGCCATTATGCGCCCTCCTTTCTTCTATTTCTGATAGCATCAAATTCTCCGTATTGATGCTCAAATACCTTGCGGTAATATCCGTCCATTTCGATCAGCTCATCATGGGTTCCGCTCTCTGTGATTCTGCCATTCTCAACAACAAGTATTACGTCAGCATCCTTTATAGATGATATTCTGTGGGCAATGATAAATACTGTATGTCCCTTAAGCTTTTTAAGATCTCTTTGTATCTCTGCCTCAGTCTCCATGTCAACCGCCGAGGTTGTATCGTCCAGAATAAGGATTGAAGGCTCTTTCAAAAGAGCTCTTGCAAGAGATATGCGCTGCTTCTGACCTCCGGATAAGCCAACACCTCTTTCTCCAACAACAGTGTCATAGCCCTCATCCATCTGAGATATAAAGTCATCAGCATCCGCCATCCTTGCAGCCCATTTTACCTTGTCAAAAGAGCAATCCGGCTCAGCATAAGCAATGTTACCCTCAATAGTATCTGAGAAAAGGAATACATCCTGCATTGCTATTCCTATTCCATCACGGAGTCTGTGAAGATCCAGGTCTTTGACATTTATGCCATCCATAAGAACTTCACCCTTGGTGGTATCAAAGAATCTGCATATAAGATTCATGATGGTGGACTTGCCTGAGCCTGTTGCTCCAATTATTCCAACAGTCTGTCCCTTCTTTATATGGAAGCTTACATCGTGAAGTACAGGCTCTCCGTCCACGTTGTAGGATACATTTCTAAATTCCACATCACCCTTTATCTTATCTACCTCCTTTGGATATCTTGGAGTCTGGATATCAGGCTTTTGGGTAATGGTTGCATAAATCTTTTCAACAGAAGTTGTAAATCTCTGATAGTCATTTACAAGCCAGCCCATCATCATAAGTGGATTACTGAGCATCCACAGATAGCTGTTTATCATAACCATATTTCCCAGAGACATATATCCATAGATACACATAATGCCGCCGGCAACCATCAGCATAAAGGTAAGCAGATGTGACAGAAAAATAAAAATTGGAATATACCTGGTCCATATAGTTGCTGCATCAAGCTCCGCATCCCTATAGTCCGCATTTTCTTTGTCGAACTTTTCTATCTCGTAGTCTTCTTTTGCAAAAGCTCTTACTACCCTGTTACCGCTTATGTTCTCCTGAACAAAGGCATTAAGAGATGAGAACTTATCTCTGATATGCATAAACTTAGGCTTGATGGTCACAGATTGTCTGTAAGTCATAAAAGCAGTTATTGGCAGTACCAGTACCATTGCTATACCTATGCGCCAGTCTACTGAGAAGATCATGAAAAGGGCTATTACAAACAGCAACACATTTTCATAGATGTTGTAGATTACATAGGCAACAAAATGCCTTATGGCCATCATATCGCCAGTCTGTCTGCTCATAAGGTCACCTGTTCTGCTTCTGTTATAAAAAGCAAAGTCCTTGAGCAAAAGATTTCTATATACGCCGTCTCTCATATCAAAAAGCATATCCTGAGATGCTGTTTCGAATAGATACAGAAACAAAAGACGAAGCAGTGACCTTACTACAGTCACAGAAATCATCAGTATCAAAAATTTGGGAAGAAGGTCCATTCGGATATTGGTGCCGTCTCCAATAATGTCATCTACTATAAATCCGGTGATTCTCGGATTTATAATTGCCAGAATCGAAGTGATGGTCACCAGAAACAGACCCACAAAGAGCTTCCACCTGTACTTTTTCAGGTAGGAATAAAACCATTTCATCGCAGTTAGATTCTTTTTTAATCTCATAACAAATCTCCAATAGAAAATTTTTTCAGACATGCAAAAAGCATTTTTTCAATAGGTTATAATCCTGTAAAAAAATGCTTTCGTTTTTCCTCCGTTTAAGGTTAATAATAGACCATTACTGTTTTATTGCAATGATTTATATTGTTCAAGATTGATTTTTTCTGCTTTTATATCTAAAATTTTATTAAAGCTTTTTTATATTTATTTTCAGGAGGCAAATCATGATTGTTTTACAGGGTATAGGCTGTAATTATGTACACAGCAGAGGCTGGAACATTGAACGTCCGGAAGGCACCGGCAACTATCTGTTTATTCATATAGAGACACCCTGTGAAGTTTTGGTAAATGGTAAATGGCAGTATATGGAGCCTTGCTTTATCATGTACAAAAAAGATCAGCCTCAGTTTTTCCATGACTATAATGGCAATAAATATATTGATAGCTGGATACACTTTGATTACGACAAAGAAAATGAAGACCACGACTGCGTGGAGGAATTGATTGATAAGCTGGGCATTCCCTGTGGAATTCCAATAGTCATCTACAATACCATAGAGCTGGCTGATCTGTGGCATATAGCAGATGCTGAATTTCATCAAAATGGTGAGCATAGATCTGAGCTAATGGATATGAAGCTCAGAACACTGATATACAAATTTGCTGACATTATGCATTCAGAGAGCGCCACAGCAAGCAAATTCAACAGATACAGAAAAGCCTTTGGGGAGCTTCGTAATAATATCTACAGTGGTAATAACGCCGCTGCCTTAAATGACATAGCTGCTATTGCAGAGTCCCAGAACATGAGCGTCTCCTATTTCGAACATGTCTATAAGGAACTATTTGGCGTGCCTATAACAAAAGACATAATAAAAAGCCGCATCACCTATGCAAGATTCCTTCTCCATTCATCGAACAGATCCATTCAGGAAATTGCAGAGTTCTGCGGCTATGAAAACGTGGAGCATTTTACCAGACAGTTCAAGAAAACAACCGGCTTTACTCCGTCACAATACAGGATTACATACTAATAATCTGGCAGGCGTTTAGTACTGCACTGACGAGGATTATGATTACAAATAATGGGCAAAGGAATTTGATCATAAATGAGAAAATAGCTTTTCTTCTAAATGGATGACCGTCCTGCTCTACCTCTTTTTCCAAATTAGCTATGCCCATATACTTTGTAACCAGGATGCAGGTGGCAAGGGCTGCTATAGGCATCATTACTGAATTGGTAATAAAATCAAAAAAGTCCAAAAATGACATTCTCAGAACAGTTACTGATGAAAGCGGGCCATTACCAAGTGATGACAAGCTTCCAAGCACCAGCATAATAACTATCATCACTACTACGCCGCGCTTTCTGCTCCACTTAAATTCATCTGAAAAGGTTGAAACTGCACTTTCTGTAAGAGCTATCGCACTGGTTACTGCAGCAAATAATACAAGAGCAAAGAACAAAATACCAATAATCTTACCAAAGCCCATGCTGGCAAAAATCTTTGGCATAGTGATAAACATCAGTGATGGTCCTGCCTTGAGCATGCTTTCATCACCGTCATAAAAAGAAAATACCGCAGGAATGATCATCAGACTAGCCAGAATAGCAATTATTGTATCAAAAAATTCAACCTGTCTGGTGGAATCCTCAATACTGACTTCCTTTTTTACATAAGAGCCAAAGGTAATCAGAATACCCATTGCAATTGAAAGGGAATAGAACATCTGACCCATGGCAGTAACTATTGTCATAATAGAGAAGTTACTGAAATTAGGCACGAAAAGATATTTAACACCGCTAAGAGCACCTGGTCTTGTTACGGAGTATATGCAGATTATAATGGCAAGTACTACGAGAATCGGCATCATAAACTTGGATATACGTTCAATTCCTCCCTCTACGCCCATAAGGATAACTATAATAACAAAGGCTGAAAATACGATAAACCAAAACTCAGACCTGGCTCCATTTGTAATAAAATCCGTAAAAAATGAATCCTCTGCAATAGTAGCTGCATCATTTGTGATATATTCAAACAGGTACTTACATACCCAGCCTCCAATTACCGAATAATACGGAACAATAAGAATTGGTATGATAGCATTTATCCAGCCTCCAAGTCCCATGAGCTTGTTATTGCTAATGCTGTTAAATGCGCCTACAGGGCTCTTTTTGGTAGACCTTCCTATGGCTGTCTCAGCAACTATCATGGTATAGCCAAAGGTCAACGCCAGTAAAATATAGATGATCAGAAAGGCTCCACCTCCGTACTTGGCGCACAGATAAGGGAATCTCCAGATATTTCCAAGTCCCACTGATGCTCCTGCCGTAGCCAGTATAAATCCAATCTTTCCAGAAAAAGTTCCTCTTTGTTCGTGTTTCAAAATCAATCTCCTTTTGTTATCACCGCAATTGCGCATGGCATTCGCCCATCAACTACGTGATATTCTACGTTTTTAAAGCCTTTTTCGGCAAAAAAGGCTTTGTAAGCCTCAATATCAAACTGCTTTTTGAAGTCTGCGCCAAGAAGCTCAAGTACTTTAACTGCAACACCTGCAGAGTCATTAGACTTATTGATATAAGTCGGAATTATTATTTTACCACCAGGCTTTACAACTCTGCAAAGCTCTGCAAGGGCCTTTTCAGGTTCCGGCAAAAGATGTATCACATTACCCGCAACAACCTTATCAAATCTTTCGTCTCTGCATTTAATATTTGTTATATCAGCCTTTTTGAAGCTGACATTATCATAGGCCTTGCACTTTTTGCTGGCCTGATTGAGCATTCCTGTAGAAAAATCTGTTGCAATAAGGCTTTTGCACTTCGGCGCTATGTATATACTGATAGCCCCGGTACCACAGGCGCACTCCAGCACCTCATCGCCATCTTCTATAAATTCAGCAACCTTTTCTCCGGTTCCTACGAAAACTTTATTATTATATACCTTTTCAAACATATCGTACAAAGGTGAAACTTTATCCCAAAACATTTGGCTACCTCCTATTTTGGACATTGGGACGGGGTTTAGGGTCCATTTTTTATTGTCCAAAAGGATGTTGTGAGGAACATATAAATATATCCTGATTAGTGTATTCTCTTACTTTCATTACATCCTCCACAAATCTGTTGCTCTTAAAATACACACAATAGCATCATACTAAAGAACACCATTCAAGAATAACACTTATTTTATTCCAAGTCTAAGTTCTACCTAAAAATAAGATTATTTCATTTGCGTTTTTGAAATTATCCATCTTCAAAAAATTAGTTATTGAAACTCCAAAGCCTTTATGCTATTATGATTAAGCGCGCCGGTGTGTCGGAATTGGCAGACGAGGCAGACTCAAAATCTGTTTGAGGCAACTCAGTGCGGGTTCAAGTCCCGCCACCGGCAGTATTTCCAAGGATATGAAAAAGTTTAATATATAAAAGGAGTGCCACGCTGAATATTCGGTGTGGCACTTCTTTATTTTCATAGCTATTTTGACGCAGACATAATCAGTCTCATAACCTGCTCTGCTGTGAGCTTTAGGTTATTTTCGGCATTTATCTTATCCATTGCTTCTTCAAGGCTCACAGCACCTCTTACTATTGCAAAAAAGGCATCAATACCCTTTTTATTACATTCAGCTGCATCCTCAGATATGCTTCCTGCAAAGGCAATGACTTTTTTATCATATTTTTTGGCAAGGCAGGCTACTCCCACTGGTGCTTTACCCATGGCAGTCTGAAAATCCAGTCTTCCCTCTCCTGTAACCACAAGATCTGATTCCTTTATATACTCTTCAAGCTTAGTCTCTTCTATTACAAGGTCTATACCAGATTGAAGAGTGGCATTTGTAAATGACAGAAAAGCAAAGCCCATACCACCTGCTGCTCCGCAACCAGGGTAATCAGGATCTGCCTGAGGATTTAACTGCATAGAAAGTCTTGCGTAATCAGAAAGCCAGCTATCCATATCTCTTATCATATCCTCTGAAGCACCCTTTTGAGGAGCAAAAACTGCGCTGCAGCCATTTGGACCACATAAAGGATTTGTTACATCGCAGGCAATCTTAAATTCGCATTCCTTTAGCTCTGGAATTACATTTGAATCACTTATTTTCTTTAAAGCTTTAAGTCCCTTCGCGCCGCAAGGAATCTGCCTGCCCTCTTTATCAAGCAAGTCAAAGCCCAGTGCCTGCAGCATACCAGCGCCGCCATCATTTGTAGCGCTTCCACCTATTCCGACTATAAATCTCCTGCAGCCTTTATTTATGGCATCACGAATAATTTCTCCAACGCCTTTAGTGGTTGCATCAAGTGGATTTAATATATCCTTTTCAACAAGGGTTATACCTGCAGCAGAGCTCATTTCTATTATTGCAGTTCTTGAATCCTCCAGGATTCCATATACACTTTTTACAGGCTCTCCTAGAGGACCTGTGACAAGCACTTCTTCCCTTTTTCCATGAAGACCTGCAGTCAGTGCCTCAACTGTTCCTTCTCCGCCATCTGCAAGAGGTCTTACAGTGACTATCACCTCAGAATCAGCCTTTTTGAAGCCTTCTGCAACAGCGTTGCCAGCTTCAACAGAGGTCATACTTCCTTTAAAAGAATCAATTGCCACAACAACCTTCATAAGCACTGCCTTTCACATTTCAACTTTTATATTAGAAAAAATGGTGTAACCAGATATTACTGACTACACCACTTTTACAATTACTTATTATTTTACATCTTATCTGCAGATTACATCAACAGGTACATTCAAAATCTTGGCAACCTTGAGGATTGTATCAATGTGTCTTCCAACGGCAGCAGCCATATGATGTGTTGGGCCTGCTTCGCTCCACTGATTTACAAATTCTCTAGCGCCGATTGAGAACTTAGTTCTCATGTTGGTATCACCAAAGGTAAAGATAGGTCCTTCTACGTTTACACCTTCTGCTACAACAAACTTGAAATGTCCGTCCTTATCCTGAGTGATTCCAAGATATGTAACATCGCCAACTGGTGGATAGAACTGTGTAAGATATCCGCCACCTGTTTTACCATGGAATACGTCTACGATCTTCATGGTAGGCTTCTTGGCCTGAGAAATATCAGCATCACCAGAGCCTGAGTGACCAATGATACAGATGTCCTCATTGAAATCAATTGAGTACATTTCTGAAAGCTGGCCTGTTCCTGCAATAGTCTTAAGAATACTCATAGCCATGGCTACCTTCATATCGCCTTCAACAGCGCATGCTGTTCCCTGCTTGATAAGCATTGAGAAAGCCGGGATAAGCATACTGTCAAGCTTACCGGCAACGCCCTGTGCAAATCCATCATAGTGAGAAGCAACAAGTGCGATGTCCTCATCCTTTACCCACTGCTCAAAAGCAACAACATATTTAGCCATATCCCAAACTTTTTCTACAGTGCCGCCGCCTTCAATATCAAAAGTCTCAAGGATATCCTCAGCCTTTGCACGAATAGCTGCTTCATCATCAATATTGTCAGCAATAGCCCACATTTTTTCCCAGTCAAACTGCTTTGTATAAAGACCCATACGGTTGTAGAGGTTGGTCTCATCAATATAGAGATCCATCATACCTGGATATGGACGTCCGATCTGAGCAATGTTTGTATAACGGAATCTTCTTCTAACCTGAGCTGCCTTGCACCACTGAGCAAGTTCCTTGGCTACATAGTCATCTCCGCCTTCAACAACACCTGTGATTACAGCGTGTCTCTTTCCAGCTCTTTCAAGGTCTGCAACCATCTCACCTACTGCTCCGCAGGCATATAACTCACCAAGCCACTTTGGTGTGTCCGTATTTGCATAATCAGGAGCCTTTAATTTCTGAACGTTTACAAGTACAACAGGAACATCCAGATCTCTAACTGCTGGAAGCATGTTATAGCTAGTAGCATATGTAAGAAGCTGCATGATTACAAGGTCTACATCAGCTGCTCTAAACTTATCGCCGGCAGCCATTGAAAGTTCCTTGGTTGTAACCATACCACCATCTACTATTTCAACTGTATCAGGGATAGTTTTTTTGAACGCCTCATACTGAGCCTCAAATTCCGGAACAAGTGATGGGAACTGAGGAAGATATGCACCGAGTGCAATAGAAAATACACCAACCTTTGCTTTTGTTTCTACTAACATTGTTTACCCTCCAAAAAATACTTTAATTTGTATTTTGATTACATTTTACTAACTATTATTCTATTACAATAAAAGTATATTTTTTAAGGTCCAAAACAATATATAAATGCGTCCTTTTTTGCAAGATTAGCGATAAAGAATTTCATTAATAAGCTGATTATATTCAGGATGTATACGTCCCAAAATATTATCCTCATAAAAAACCATTGGTGAAGCTCCTGGAAATTGCAGCTTCATACGAATGGCATAGACCAGAATCGTAATAAGACAGGTCAGCATGCAGTAGGTTTTAAATCCTTTTTTGTAACGTCCTAAAAAGAATCGCTGATATATAAAAAGAATTATCATGATCAGCCAGAGCAAATACGTAGGATTGTACCAAAATGCCCTTATGGGTCTAAGGGAAAAGAATAAAACCATCGCCCTTGTAAGGCCACAGCCCGGGCATGGAAAGCCTGTTAAAATAACTACCGGGCAAAACCTGTGAAAAAAGATGATAAAGGCAACAAAAATACTAACCAGAATAATTACAGGTAATAAATTACATCTTATATCCCATATGAAACGTTTATATGCAGTTTTCAGCACCTTGATTTTTTTATCCATAGCTTTACCTATAATAGGAAAAGCACCTGATAAAGTATATTCACACCTTATCAAGTGCTCCTTTTTTTAGATTTTAAATATAAAAATTTTCAGCTGATATCAATAAGTACTTTCAAGCGCAGCTGTAAAGAAAGCTGCACCGAAAATGGCATATATTAAGATTGTAACAACAATTGCAATTAGCATCCAGATAAGCTGAGCCTTTGCCCAGTTTGATTTTGACTTTGGCTGATTACTTCCGAAAGCCCAAACAAAAAGTAGAATTATGTTAACACATGGAATGCCTGCTAAAAAGATTGTAAGCACCCAGTCACCGATTGAAACCGGAGTCTCTACCTCTGGCTGCATATACTGAGGCTGCTGTGGCTGCTGACTATAATAGTTCGCATTGTTACCTGCTGCAGTGTTGTTATAATTTGGGTTGCTAAAGTTTCCATTGTTATTAGCATTATTCATGCCGTCATTATTCATATTTCCTGAATCCATAAAGATTCCCTCCCTATAAAAAATTTTTCCAAAAAGATTATATCATACTGCATATAAAAAGAGGAGCAATAAATTGTTCCTCTCTCTATCTCTAATATTTAATTATTTATTATTTCTTTTTACCATTAACGGCATCCTTCAAGCCTTTACCAGCCTTGAATCTTGGAGCGTTAGTTGCTGCGATCTTGATCTTAGCGCCAGTCTGAGGATTACGTCCTTCTCTAGCTGCTCTCTTTGTTACATCGAATGTACCAAAGCCAACTAAAGCAACCTTACCTTTTTTCTTAAGCTCCTTTGTTACTGCATTTGTGAAAGCGTTAACTGCCTTCTCAGATGCTGCCTTTGATAAACCTGTGTCCTTTGCAATTGCTGCTACTAATTCCTGTTTGTTCATGTTTTTTACTCCTCCCTTATTGGAAAAGTCTATTGAATTAACAGTTACAAGAACATTGTAGTAGTACACCGTAGAAAATGCAACACTTTTTCGTAAAAAAGTTCATTTTTTTCATATTTTTAGGCATTTTTTGCCAAAATAACCTCTCTAATTCGTGCTGCAACTGCCTCACATTCTTCATCAGTTGTGAGTTTCTTCAAATTAGGGTCCATTGCAAATGTACCGCCCCATTCGAACTCATCCTTGTACTTTGGAACGAGATGCATATGCAGATGATGGCCTGTATCACCGTACATACCATAGTTGACCTTGTCAGGATTAAATACAGCGTGGATTGCCTCAGATACTGTCACGCAATCCTCAAGAAATGCTGCTCTTTCTTCCTTGCTGATCTCCAGCATCTCTGATACATGATGTTTGCTGGCAACAATACATCTTCCAGGATGAGACTGCTCTTTAAATAAATATACAACGCTTGCAGGAAGTTCGCAGATCTCATATCCAAACTTTGCAACAAGCTCTCCCTTTGCACAATAAGCACAGTTCATATCTTTTACTTCACTCATTTCACATTTCCTCACTTCAATTAAAATACAAACATGTATAATCATACTTTAAATATGCACTTACCTGATAATCATTTTCTGAACAAAAAATGCATATTCTTATTTTTTTCTACCTGTTTTAAGAAATGCTTTTGCTGCAGTGGCCGCTTTTGCTTTGGTCATTTCCTTTATAAAGGTTGAAGGCTCCGACTCTATTTTAAAGATATTCAGCTTGTCCTTTGCTCTGGTCATGCCCACATAGAAAAGGCGTCTCTCCTCTTCCAGAGTCTTTCTTTCCTGAGGGTCCATTTTGGTCATGCTGCCTGGAATTTCTTTTGGAAAAACTTCATCACAAACATCCATCAGATAGACTTCATCATATTCAAGGCCCTTGCTGGAATGAATAGTAGACAAAATAAATCTTGCAGAATAATCTGTAGCCTTACTTTTGATAACCTCCTGCAGATAATCAAGCCTGCCTATAAAGCCCAAAAGTGTATCCTCGTTGTAGGCAATTCTCTTTAATATATAGAGCTTTCCTGCATCCAATCCGCTTCGCTCAATATAGTCGCCATAGCCCATATATCTTTCGATTCTGTTAAGAGCCTTTAGCGGTGTCTCATTTCTCATATTTTTAAGGTGGGTATGAATGGCCTTGCACTTGCCCTTTACATTGCCATTTAAGCCCTCGTACTCTTCCGCAGCGCTCAAAATATCAATTTCATTTTCAAAAGCAATTCTGCAGAGCATTTCAGCCTCAGGCTTTTTGAGATAGGTCTGAAACTTATAATAGATTCTCATAAAGGTATCGCTATCAGCCTGGTCAAAGGCAAACCTGATTATGTTTATAATATCTACCACAATTCTATGGGTAAAAAAGCCCATATCAATATTTTTAAGCCTATAAGGAACAGCCGATCTCTCAAGAATATCTATTAAAGGAAGAGCCGACTCATTATCTCTGTATAAAACCGCAGTCTCATGTTTAGTGCTATCTGCCACTTTTAACAGATAGTTATACTGGCCTGACCTTACTGATAGTGGAATAAAGTTGATATCCTCTCCCTCAGTCATGGTGGCCTTCATGTGCTTTTGATGCCTTTCCTTGTTGTGTCCGATAAAATAATCCGCCACCTCAACAATTTTGGCATTTGACCTGTAATTTAGGTCCATCACCAGAACCTTGGCATTATCATGTTCTTTTTCAAAATTCAAAAGTGCATCCGGGTAAGCTGCTCTAAAGCCATATATACTCTGGTCCTCATCTCCTACCATGAAAAGATTTCCATCCTTACCTGTCAGAAGATTTATGATCATATGCTGAATCTTTGATGTATCCTGAGCTTCATCCACGCAAATATACTTATATATATTCTGATAGTACTGCAAAAGCTCTTTTGATGAAGTAAGCATCGTGTAGGCATATATCATCTGATCGTCATAGTCCATAAGAGACATACTTCTAAGAGCCTTGTTATATTCCTTGTACATTGCCAAAAGCTTTATGTTCTGGTCCTTACCAAGCCTTTCGATTTCCTTCTCGCCCAAAACCATGTTTTTGGCGTAGGTTATGAGCGTTCTTACTGTTTTGATATCACTTTCAGTAGGGTACTCACCCATATTCTTAAGAAAGCTATCAGCAAGGATTTTTCCGGTCTGCTGCTCTTCTGTCACAAGGTCAAAGGGCTTTTTCCCAATCATCTTGCCAAAGGTTGCTATGATTTTGGCGCATATTCCATTTATAGTTCTAAACTCAAGCCTGTCGGAAATATCTTCTCCAAAAATCTTCTGAAATCTTTCAGACATGTCCCTTGTGGCTGCAACCGTGTATGTCAGGGTCAGAATATTCTCTGGCTTAATGTCCCTGCAATAGACCATATATCCAAGCCTTGTTACCAGGGTCGTGGTCTTGCCACTTCCAGGCACTGCCAGCAGTAACACTGGTCCATATACTGTTTTTACTGCTTCCTTTTGCTCATCATTTAAGTGTTTTCCATATTTGTCAAAAAAGGCCTCTTCAGTCATTTACCTTACATCCATTCATGTTATTTATGGCCTTCTCCATATAATCCATTACTGTCTGGCCAATTTCCCCAAGCTGCCTTAAAGTCTCAGGATTGTCGCTTTCAAATTCCAGAAGCTTTTTTAAATAGCCCTGCTGCAATACCTGTCTAAAGCTCTCAGCAAATACAAGGCCGTAGACGAAGCAGATCTGTGTGATGTGAGAATCAACTACTGTCACAACATTTCTTCTATCAACATTTCTTAAACTAACAGCATCCTCATATACCTTTGGAGATATGCTTTCCTTTTTGATCTCTTCAAAAGGCTTATCATATATGTCTTCTCTAGGGATATCGCAGTTAACCTTCAGGATATCGATTTTATCTGCATCTCTTAATATGTTGCAAAAAAGGAGTTCTCTTTCCGTAAGGCTTTCCGGAAGAATAAAGACGTTATGAAGTCTTATAGCCTTTTGAATAATATCATCCTCAGAGCTGTCATCTATAAATTCTCTGATCATCCCTGGCGCTTTGTTACCATCTTTTGACAAAAAAAGAATATCAGCGCTTAAGGCTGCATGATTAACTGATACTGAATCAATGAAGGTGTTGTAGCGGCGAAGCTGCTCAAATCTTCCTATGTCATGAAGCATTCCAAGAAGCCATGCAAGGTCAATATCTTCCCCAGGCAGATTAAGGCTTTTGGCAATTGTATCTGCAAGCTCAGCAACCCTGTAAGTGTGGTCAACCTTAAGCTTTACTTTAACATCAGTAATGTCGTAGTCACTGGTATATTCATCAAATACTTTTATTACATGTTCTCTATCTAATATCATTTGTCTATCCTTCTATCTAACGTAAAAAGAGCGCTCATCCTCTATGACCGGAATATCCGTGCTATCAATCCAGTCAATGCTTATATAAGAGCCCTGGTTTATCATGATCAGGAGCCTGTTAATGGCTTCCTCACTTCCCTGAGCCTCCATAAGAACAGAGCCATCCCATTCGTTTTGTACAAATCCTGTGATGCCAAGACCCTGCGCGGCATAGTTTGCTCTATATCTAAAACCCACTCCCTGCACATGTCCTTTGAACACAAATCTCCTGCGAATAATCATGCTTAAAACCACTTTCTCTTTTGACTAAAAAATCGCAACAATGACATTCTATCATATATCCCCGATGAGTTTATAAACTTTTTATTTTTTCGGGCTAATATGTCCTTTATTTTATAATACTTTTATACTTAATAACGATTTATTTGTTATAATTTCTATACCAATGTATTTGTTTTCAAAAGGAGCATTTTTATGAAAAAGAGAGGGTCATTAAAAGTCACTATTACATGTATCATTATTGCAGTAGCAGTATTTACAGCGGTTGTTATTGAAGGCTTTACAATGTACAACACAATCAAAAATAACGACTCCCAGGTTGAGTCCTACAAAACAGAAATGCTTGCCGATGTTCAGGCAGAACTCAAACATGAAGTAGAGACCGTATACAGCCTAATAGAACAAATATATAACCAGCAGGTTGCAGGAGAGCTGACTGAAGAAGAAGCAAAGCTTGCAGCTGCTAACTATGTCCGTGAGCTTCGCTATGATGATGGCGACGGATATTTTTGGATCGACACATCAAATGGTGATAATGTAGTTCTTCTTGGTAGAGATACAGAGGGAACAAACCGTTATAACAGCGTGGATCCAAACGGAGTTTATTATATTCAGGAAATCCTGAATGCAGGTCTTCAGGACGGCGGCGGCTACGCTTACTTTAGCTTTGCCAAGCCAAATGAAACCGAGCCTCTTCCAAAGATGAGCTATTCCCTTTACTTTGAGCCTTATGATTGGGTAATCGGTACTGGCGTATGGATTGACTCCATTGATGAAAAAGAGGCTGCTTATGTAGAAACTTCTACGCATGCCCTTTATAGAAGTTTGAACGGTTCTGTTGTAATCGTTATTTTACTGGTAATTATTTTGACTGTAGTTGCTCTCTACTATGGTAGCAAGATTGCCAATCCACTTATTAAAGTATCCAAGCAGCTGGACAACATGGCTTCCGGTAACTTCTGCAATTCAGATGAAACCGAGAATTTATGGAAGCTGAAAAAGACCAACAACGAAATTGGCCAGATGACAGAATCACTGGAAAAGCTCCATGTAAATATCCGCGAGCTCATGAAAAAAATTGGCGATACAACATCCTATGTTGCAGCAGCTGCTGAGGAATTGTCAGCAAGTGCTTCTCAGTCAGCTGATGCCAGTGAGCTTGTAGCAAACTCCTGTACAAGTATAGCAGGCTCCTGCCAGACTCAGATTAGAGCCGTTGCTGATACAAGTAGCGAGACAAAGGGCTTTATCAGCAATATGGAAGAGTTCTCTTCTGCTATTAACAGATCTGGCGAAATGATCAATCAGACCAACAATGCGGCTTCTCAGGGCGGCGTTGATATCAATAACGCCATGAATCAGATGGATGTTATCAGACAGTCTGTTGAAGATACTTCAAGTGTTATTGATCAGCTTGGTGAGCAGCTCCAGACAATCAATACCTTTGCTGATACAATTTCTTCAATTGCATCCCAGACTAATCTTCTCTCACTAAATGCCAGTATTGAGGCAGCAAGAGCAGGTGAAGCTGGTAAGGGCTTTGCAGTAGTTGCTCAGGAAATTAACCAGCTGGCTGAACAGTCAGATACAGCTTCCAAGCAGATTTCTGATAGAATCTCAGAGATTCTTGAAAAGGCAAATTCCGCTGTAGAAGCTATGAAAATTGGTCTTACCAATGTTCAGGATGGTAGCGAAGTTGTTCAAAATGCAGGAAATACCTTCAATGATATCGTTGAAATGGTTCACGAGATTTCCGAAGAATCTTCAAGAATGCAGCAGATTGTTGGAAAGCTTTCAACAGGAACTAGCACTATTGCAGATGACATAGACAAGATTGAAGATATGAGTTCCAATGTAGCCGAAGAAACAGAAAGCGTATCCGCAGCGTCACAGCAGCAAACAGCAACCTCTCACGAAATTGCAGTTGCCAGTGACAAGCTTGCAGAAACAGCTCAGGAGCTTCAGAGCTTCGTAGTACAGTTTGAAATCTAAATTTTAAAAACCCATGATACTCGATTGAGCATCATGGGTTTTATTTATATAACATAACTATCAAATCTTTGTAAATATAGCAGTCTCGTCATCAAGTTCTCCTGCTATGCGCTGATTTTCATCCATTCTCTTGGAAATGTTGTCCATATCATTAACAAGGGTCTGGGTGCTCTCTGCTGCGGAAGAAACTCCTCTAACACCTTCATCAATAGCTGAAGTGATGCTGCTGATGGATTCTGCAATCTCACTAAAGGTATCCTTGAAGCCTTCTGTCTTGTTTGTAAAGTCTTCCATGACTGATTCAATATAGTTTGCATTATCTCTATATTTTTCGCCATCTTCAACAAATCTTGCAAACTCTGGCAAAATAGAATTCTGCATATAATCAACAAGCTCATTGGCACTATCAGAAAGGTTATGAACCGCACCAACTACTACAGAGTTTATTTGCTGGATATTTCCGGCAGTCTGACGGCTATTCTCAGCAAGAGTTCCAATCTCACCTGCAACAACTGCAAAGCCCTTACCTGCTTCACCTGCTCTTGCAGCCTCAATGCTGGCATTAAGTGAAAGCAGGTTTGTCTGAGAAGCAATGCTCATAATCTCATCAGTAAGAGAATTAACCTGATCTACGCTCTGGCTGTCAGATATAGCCTGATTAAGCGCTGAAAGAATCTGATCAACCTTGGCGTTAGTTTCGTCCATGTTGGCCTTAGCTGTCTGTTCCATGGAGTCAGCGTGCTCTTTCATTGACTTTGAGTATTCATTTATATCTTTACTCTTCTGAGCCATTTCATCCACTTCGACTCTTACAGACTCAGTATTCTGGTTGATTGCCATTGCACTATTGGCAACTTCCTGCATGGTAGCTGAAAGCTCTTCTGTAAGTGCTGACAGATCAGATGCACTTCCGTTAGATGTCTGTACACTGCCAAGAACGTCGCTTACAACCTGATCCATAGCTTCTGAATTGTTGGTGATCATTACAAAGATATTCTGCAGATGTTCAATAAACGCATTGATACCCTGGCTAAGAGCACCAATCTCATCATGACTATAAACTGTAATTCTCTTTGTAAGGTCACCCTGGCGATTATTGATGCCTTCAATAATATCATTCAGTTCTGCCTCAGCCTTTATTACAGGAAGGATAACGTGCCTGTAAACCATGAAGATAGCAACTATCATTGATAAGATACTAAAGATAATTACTACGACGCTGGATACGATAGCCATTGAAAATCCTGCATTGAGCTGGTCTCTTTCATTTGCTGCACTAGTCTGGAATGATGTGATAAGTGCACTTATATCTTCATTTAACTTATCTGAACTTTCAGCCACAAGACCATTTGCTGTCTCATAAGCATCCTTGCTATTCTGATTAGCACTCTGTGCCAAAAGAACCATTATAGCTTCCTTGAAGCTCTGATAATCACTTAGCATGTTGGAATAGCTTGCTGAAGTGTCATCAGTTACGTACTTTACGTAATCGCTCATTGCCGCATCAAGGACGTCTTCCTCTTCTTCAATTTCTGCGATTACAGAAGTCATGGTTTCAAAATCAGTTGCAACAATATGCGAAAGTGCCAGAGTATGTATTTCTTTTGACGTCTGGCCTATAGTATCAAGCTCTGTAATAGCTGTCAGATACTCATCTGCAATAGTTGATGCTGTATCATTAACAGATCTAAGATTTATTAATGCATTAACATTAGACAAAATGGATACAATTCCCAGCAAAAATACAGGGATCAAAATCTTTAAACGAATACTTGTCTTCTTTTCCATGTAAGCTGCCTCCTATTATGAATTATCACTGGCAGAATCAGATGCAGAAGCCGATTCTTCTGCACTGTTTTCTGTATCCGCTTCATTTTCTGTTATTTCTTCAGTTTCAGTAGACTCTTCTATAGAGGCCTCATCTGATGTTTCCATATCACCCTCTTCAGAAGATTCTGATGAAGCATCTGTCGCTTCATCTGTAACCTCTTCGGTGGTTTCCTCTGCTACTTCCTCAGTAGCTTCTGAATCATCTGAAACAAGATCTCCTGTACTTTCTTCGCCGGTAATCTCAGTTACCATTTCATTTAACAGTACCTGCAAATCCTTGCCTCCAGGATTACCCTGACTCATGAGCGTTCCAAAGTTAGCAGCCGGAGTCCAGAAGGTTCCGCCTACACGCTGCAGTGATGAATAATCAGCCTGCATCTGAAGAGCCTGTATAGCTTTGGATTCTGCCACATCGCCAGAAGCTGAAGCATTTATATTGGAAGGTCCCTGACCTCTTAAATTAAATCTAAGAGTCTGGTTCTGTTCATTTGTCATCCAGTCAGCAAAAACAGCTGCCCATGCAGCATTGTCTGAATATGAGTTAACACCTACAAGCTTGTAGCCCGCATAGCTTGCCATCTGAAGCTGCTGACCTGCAACTGTGTAGGTTGGAAGCTTGGTAGCCGCATAACTGTCACCCCAGGCTTCTTTTATTGAATTCTCATCCCAGATACCACTTACGCCTGCAACAAATGTGCCATCAGCTGCACCTGCTGCAAAGCCGTCTGTGCTTGTAGCTGAGAAGCCTTCATTTGTTCCAATGGCAATCATTGCTTCTGCTACGTCCACGCCTGTTATCTCAGTATATTTTGCATTCCAGTTACAATAGGTTGTGATACCATCATCATCAAGACCTATTTCCATATCTGTATTTCCCCAGAAAGCATACATATACCAGCCGGAACACATATCCATAAATACCTTCTTGCCTGCTTTTGCTGCAGCGGCCATAAGAGAATCCATGGTAGTAGCATCCTCTGCACTTATATAATCGGTATTATAGAACAGGAAATATCCATTATCAGCTGTAAGTGGATATGCATATAATGTACCATTTACAGATGCAGCTTCACTTGCTGCTGTAAGGTTTCTACTTGAAATAGTACCTGAATCAGATACTTCTTTTAGAACGCCGGAAGCTACCAGTGCCATGAGCTGATCGTCTGCAAAGGTAAATACATCCGGAGCATTTAAAACGTCTGTTAAAATATCATCCTTACAATTGGCTTCACTATGAGCCTCAAATGTAATATTGAAAGTGGCCTGTGAAGAATACTCAGAAATGAAACTACTTATAATTTCGTTTATAAGCTCTTCATCTTCATCAGCGCCCCATACTGTCAGCGACACATTCCCTGATGGAAGCGCGCTATCATCAACAACTGCACTCTCACTAGTGCTATCACTCTCACTACTTGCCGTGCCGCACCCTGTTAGCTGAAAAACAGCCAAGGCAACGGTCAATATTAGCACACACATTTTCTTTTGCATTAAAAAATCCCTCCTAGATAAAAATGCAAGCCAGTTTGTACTGAAAAATTAGTTCTATAAAATAACACACTTTTATACACTAAAAATTAGCAAAAACCAGCTTGCAATTCAATATAGGAAGGAATTCTTAATATAATGTTTATTCTGTTTTTATAACTTATGAGTTAATATATGTTAAACCACTCAAAAGCGTATTTTATCAGATAGTAGCCACAGCTCTGCTTTTATTCTTCATAATCCCCGCTTTTTTCATACGTACTCCTTTTATCCTTTCAATATATCCTTTACCACTTCTGCGCCTATTATTAAGCCGCAAACTGGCGGAACAAAGGCTATGCTTCCTGGCGTGCTGCGTTTGTTATGGGCTCCTGGCTCTTTACCTGATGCAGCTGGTTCTGCGACTGGCTTAAGAGCTGTTTCAGTAGAATAAACTACCTTTAGCTTTTTGACGCCGCGTTTTTTCAATTCTCTACGCATAACTCTTGCCAAAGGATCCATCTTGGTCTTATAGATATCAGTTACCACAAATTTGGTTGGTTCAAGCTTGTTACCTGCTCCCATGGCACTTATTACCGGAACACCAGCCTTGTAGCAGCGCTCGATGATATTTAGCTTTGCTGTAACTGTATCAATGGCATCTATTACGTAATCGTACCGGGTAAAATCAAACTGATCAGCATTTTCCGGAAGGTAAAAGCATTTGTGCGCTGTTACCTGGCACTGGGGATTAATATCAAGTATTCTCTCCTTAACAACCTCGACCTTATCACGGCCTATTGTGCTGTGAAGGGCAATTATCTGCCTGTTTATGTTGTTCTCATTTACCTGATCATCATCTACAATATCTATATGTCCAATACCGCTTCTGGCAAGAGATTCTACTACGTAGCCGCCCACGCCGCCCACGCCAAAGACAATAATTTTGGATGCTGCTAATTTCTTAACAGCATCCTCACCTATAAGCATTATTTCTCTTTCAAATTCACGTCCCATAAATATACTCCATAAGGTCTCTGCAGCTTAAATAGCGCAGTCAAGGTTATTTAACACCTTGTCGTTACATTTAATATCTGTAACCTTATATACGTACTTACCACCGGACTTATGCCTGTAACCGGTGATATAAAAATGTGCCGCATTATCTTCTGTTTTGTACTCTTCTGTCACCTTTTCGTCAGCTTCGGCCTTATCCAGCGTCTTTTTCATATCAACGGATATGGCAGGGATGAGTATCATTCCTCTCTGAAGAGCAAAAAGTTCGCTATATACATCATCCAGCATATGCTGCATGACAACTCCAAAACTATTATTATCCATAAGCTCCCACCACTTAAAAATAATCAGTCATTCTGCATTGCTTCTACAATTCCTGGCAGCAGCTGTTTCTTACGAGAAACAACGCCTGGAAGGACTACAGAAGTCTTATTTTCACCAGGAGTAACGCCAAATCCGCTCTGAATGATGCCCTCAGCCTTGTTACCAACAAAGATTACCTCAGAGGACTCTTTTACAATATTGGTAAGCATGAAGTATATGATATCCAGACCGTCTGCCTTTCTGGCCTTATCAATCTCAGGTAAGATTCTTCCCTTGATCTCCTCAAGCTCCTCAGCGCTAAGTGAATTGATCTGCCCAATACCAATGTTCATATCTTCAACAGTAAACTTCTTGAAATCCTGATGGATGATCTGGTCTGCTGTCTTTGAGCCAAGGTTTGAACCTGCTCTGAACATTTCCTTGGCATACTGTTCTTCGTCAATGCCTGCAATAGCTGCAAGTTCAGCACCGGCTTTTTTGTCAATCTCAGTACATGTAGGGCTTCTATACATAAGTGTATCTGAAAGTATTGCTGATACTAAAAGTCCTGCTGTTGTCTTGTCTATATCAACGCCGTTTTCCTTGTACATAAGGTATACGATTGTTGATGATGAGCCAAGAGGCTGATTTCTGAAAAATACTGGTCCTGCAGTAGCAATTGTTCCAAGACGATGATGGTCAATGATCTCAAGAATATCTGCAGAATCCATACCATTAACAGCCTGGTTTTTCTCGTTGTGGTCAACCAGGATTATCTGTTTCTTTCTTGCACCAATGAAGTTACGTCTTGAAATCATACCAACGTATCTGTCATTTTCATCAAGAACAGGGAAATATCTATGTTTTACCTGAGCCATGATTTGCTGAATATCTTCAATGTAATCAGAAGTATGGAATGACACGAGGCCTTCTTTTTTCATGAAATAGCTGATTGGCATACTCTGGTTAATAAGACGGGCTACAGTAAAGGTATCGTGTGGTGTAGAGATGATCTTGCAGCCGTGCTCGTCAGCCTGCTTGATAATAGTGCTGGCAACCTGAGCGCCCTCACATACTATAAGGCAGCTGGCTTCCATCTCGATGGCACAGAGCTGTGTCTCATATCTGTTACCAAGGATTACTATATCGCCCTTTTCAATGTAGTTCTCCATCATTTCAGGGCTGGCAGCAGCAATTACCACCTTACCCTTGGAAAGTCTGTCTCCCTTAGTTCCTGTAAGCAGAGTTCCATCAAGGGTTTCTACTATATTTTTGTAGCTGGTATTAGCTTTGCTAAGAATATCAGCATCGTATACGTCCATGTATGTTGTAACGATATCACCAATAGTGATAAGTCCCACAAGGGCATCACCATCTGTAACACACAGTGTAACAACATCTTCGTCATTCATGGCTTTCCATGCCTCTTTAAGAGACATATCCTGCGAGCCGCCTGACATCTGTCTGATTTCGAGATCTGAGACCTGTGTACGAACATCACCTATATAGACAGGTTTTTCCACGCCAAAACGTTTAAGAACAAACTGTGTTTCCTCATTTAGATGGCCACAGCGTCTTGCCTCATATTTTTTACCGGTAACCTTTTGCTTTAGATTGGCATAACAGATAGCCGCACAAATAGCGTCTGTATCAGGATTCTTATGTCCTATAACATAAATCGGTCTGTCCTTTGTCATTTATTCCTCCAAAAAAATTTAACGTTATTCTTATTTTACACTTTTATTATCATATTCATCAAGGAAATGATGTTTTTGACCATCAGCAGTTTTGTAAGCTACAACTGTGTTCAAATTCACATTTTCCACGCTCTTAAAAATATTGGATTCTATATACGGGCTCCTCTCCCTAAGCTCACGTATAAGTTCCTTTATTTCATTTCTCTTTGAGCCCTTTTCTGTACCGCCGCAGCTTGCACAGTGCTCAGTAAATCTGCAGGCACACTGGATGAAGTGCAGATCATTGTAGTTCATCCAATGAATAATATCCTCTTCTCTAATAAAATAAAGAGGTCTGATAAGCTCCATTCCTTTAAAGTTGGTGCTGTGAAGCTTTGGCATCATGGTCTGAACCTGTCCGCCATAGAGCATTCCCATCAAAATTGTTTCGATAACATCATCATAGTGATGTCCCAGTGCAATTTTGTTACAGCCAAGCTCCTGTGCCTTTGAGTATAGATATCCTCTTCTCATTCTTGCACACAGATAGCACGGAGACTCTGGTATATCAGCTACCACATTAAAAATGTCAGACTCAAACACTGTAATAGGAATGTTCATAAGCTTGGCATTATTAAGTATGGTTGTATAGTTGATATTGTTATAGCCTGGATTCATAACAAGGAAGATTACTTCAAAATTGTGCTTTCCGTGTCTGCTAAGCTCCTGAAAAAGCTTTGCCATAAGCATAGAATCCTTACCACCAGATATACATACCGCAATCTTGTCGCCATCTTTTATAAGCTCATACTCATTAATTGCTTTGGTAAACTTACGCCATATTTCTTTTCTGAATTTTTTGATAATACTGCGTTCAATATCCTTACATCTCTCATCAGATGCTTTTTCATCCTCCATAAACTGCTCAATCTGTATTCGCAGATAGGAGTAAAAGCCGCCTTGAATGCTGTAAATCTCATATCCTAAAGGAGCGTATTTTTCAACTATCTCCTCAGATCTTTTTCCTGAATAGCAGATAAGGTAGATTGGCTTATCCTTGGAAAGCTCATCTACGTGACTGTCAAAGTCCTCCCAATAAATGTTTAAAGCTCCAGGATAGGTCTCTTCCAAAAAATCTTTTTCTGCTCTAACATCCACAACCTGTTTTTCACGGCTGTCGGATAACATTTCTTCAATACTCTTACTTATTTCCATAACACCTAAATCTCACTACCATTTTAACGTAACATTGAAAGATTATACTTCAGATATAACCGCTAATCAAGAAAAGCTTTTTAGCCTTCAAACTGGCTGTTATATAGTTTTGAATAAAAGCCGCCTTTATCCATAAGCTCCTGGTGATTACCCTGTTCTATAATCTGTCCGTTATTCATAACAAGAATAATATCGGCCTCTCTGATCGTAGAAAGCCTGTGAGCTACGATAAAGCTGGTTCTGCCCTTCATCATTTTGTTAAAAGCATCCTGTATCTTGAGTTCTGTACGAGTATCTATTGAGGATGTAGCCTCATCCAGAATAAGCATAGGCGGAAGCTTTAACATTATTCTGGTAATACACAGAAGCTGCTTCTGGCCCTGTGAAAGGTTGCCACCATCCTCGCCAATTACGGTATCATACCCCTTTGGAAGTCTCTTTATAAAGTCATGGGCTCTTGAAGCCTTGGCTGCAGCCAGAATCTCATCCTCCGTGATTCCTTCTCTGCCCATAATAATATTGTCACGAATAGTTCCATTTCTAAGCCAGGTCTCCTGAAGAACCATTCCAAAGCTGCCTCTAAGTGCGCTTCTTGTAACATCTCTGATATCTGTAGAGTCTACAAGTACTGCACCCTCATCCACATCATAGAATCTCATAAGGAGATTTATAAGGGTTGTCTTACCGCAGCCTGTAGGACCTACGATAGCTACTCTCTGTCCAGGATTTACTTTGAGGTTAACGTCATGCAAAAGCTCTTTTGACTTATCATAGGAAAAAGCAATATCCTTTAGCTCAATGCTGCCACTTGGAGATAAGCTTTCAAGGGCACTGTCTCTGTCTGGAATCTGTGGCTTTTCATCAATAAGAGCAAATACTCTTGAAGAGCAAGCCAGAGCATTCTGAAGCTCTGTGATAACGCTGGATATCTCGTTAAAAGGCTTGGTGTACTGGTTGGCATAGCTAAGGAAAATAGCAAGTCCGCCAACAGTCATATTGCCCTTTATGCAGGCATATGCTCCTGCCAGAGCTACTGCTGCATATACTATTGCGTTAACAAATCTTGTAGCAGGATTGGTGATTGATGATACAAAGGTTGCCTTTACTGAAGCATCCTCAAGTCTTTCGTTGATCACATCAAAGGCCTCAAGGTTTTCATCCTCGTGGGAGAATGCCTTTACTACGTGGAGGTTTCCTATCATTTCCTCAATAAGCGAGGTCTGGTCTGCTCTTGCCTCTGATTGTCTCTTAAATAGTGAAAAAGACTTTGTGGCAATAAATCTTGCTACCAAAAGTGAAATCGGGGTCAGCACAACTACAACAATAGCAATTCTGAAATTCAGGTAGAACATAAATATAAGTGTACCCAGTATAGTAACTATTCCTGTAAATAGCTGTGTAAAGCCCATTAGAAGGCCATCTGCAAAGCTGTCAACGTCTGCAATGATTCTGCTGACTACATCTCCATGCTGATGGGAATCAATGTATTCAAAAGGCAGTATCTGAAGCTTACTAAAAGCATCATCTCTAACATCACGGCTTACCTGGAAGGTGATTCTGTTGTTTATGGCATTCATTACCCATTGGCAAAGGGCTGTGATAAGTACAACAACCGCCATTTGAGATAGAATGCTGATAACCATAGAAAGGTTTACATTTCCAGGCCCTATAATATAGTCAATTGCATTACCTGCAAGGATTGGTGCATACAGTGAGAGCAAAGCAAAAACCACTGCCAGAAGCATAGACAGTGCAATCAATATTCTGTAACGTCCAACATATGCAAGTACTTTTTTAAGTGCGCCCGGATCGGCTTTTTTCTTACTCATTTGCAGCCTCCTTTGAATTCTTGAACTGGGAATTATAGATTTCCTGATATATTTCACAGCTATCAAGAAGACTGTCATGGGTTCCGATTCCAACCACATGTCCATCATCAAGAACTACTATCTTATCGCAGTTTTTGATAGATGCTGTTCTCTGGGATACGATAAAGGTTGTTGGCGCATCCTTCATGTTTTTAATTGCAGTTCTAAGGTTATAGTCAGTTACATAGTCAAGAGCTGACGCGCTGTCATCCAGAATAAGGATTTCAGGCTTTCTGACCAGCGCTCTTGCAATTGTAAGTCTCTGTCTCTGACCACCAGAGAGATTTTTTCCGCCCTGGGAAATCATGTAATCCAGCTTACCTTCTTTTGCCTCCACAACCTCTTTTGCCTGAGCTATTTCAAGGGCTGCGTAGAGGTCATCATCAGTTGCTGCATCATTTCCCCATTTTAGGTTGTCTCTGATTGTTCCCTTAAAGAGAACGGCTTTCTGAGGTACAACGCCTATTTTTTCTCTGAGAGCTTCCACGTCTATATCAGTAATATCAAGTCCGCCTATGCTAAGCTTTCCGGAAGAGAGATCATAGAATCTTGGAATCAGATTTACAAAGGTAGATTTGCCGCTTCCGGTTCCTCCTATAACGCCAATGCTCTCTCCCTTTTTAACCTTCAAGGTCACATCTGAAAGGGACTCTTGTGTATCTCCAGGGTACATCATGCCTGCATGGTCAAAAACAATAAAGTCTTCATTATCAAAGTCGCCGCTAAAGCTCTTTGTTCCATTTACCATGGAAGGCTGAATATCCATAAGCGCCTGTATACGATTGCCGCAGGCAACGGATCTTGTAATGTTCAAAATAAGGTTTGCAAGCTTTACCAGCTCAACAAGAATCTGTGACATGTAGTTATATAAAGCTACTACACTTCCCTGAGTAAGGACGCCAGCCTGAACAGTCAGCGCACCGGTATATATCAGATAACAGATCGCCAGATTTAATATTGCATAGGTAAGCGGATTCATAAGGGCTGTTACACTGCCTACGTGACGCTGAAGGCTTGTAAGCTCTTCATTTTTGGCAAAAAAGTTCTCTTTTTCCCTGGTCTCATTGCCAAATGCCCTGATAACTCTTGCTCCTTCAAGATTTTCTCTGGTAAGGCCAAGTACCTTATCAAGCTTTTCCTGAACCTGCTTGTACTTTGGAATGCTCCAAAGCATTATTCCAAAGACAACTATGGATAAAAGAGGTATTGTAACAACAAATATCAGTGCCTCTTTTACATCGATTGTAAAGGCCATGATCATGGCACCAAAAACAACGAAAGGTGATCTTAAAAGAAGACGCAGGGTCAGATTAACGCCCTGCTGAACCTGGTTCATGTCACTGGTCATTCTGGTGATCATGGTGGATGTACCAAGTTCGTCTATCTGAGAATAAGAAAGATTCTGGATATTGTTAAATAAGGCATGTCTCAGGTCCTTGGCAAAGCCCGCTGAAGCCTTGGCTGCAAAATACTGAGCTGTAATGGATGCCGCAAAGCCTACTGCTGCAAGGAGCACCAGAATAAGGCTCATGCGGATAATTGTAGACAGGTCTGCGTTTGCAATACCTTTATCAATAAGCGAAGCTACTACCAAAGGTACGATAAGCTCAAATGAAGCCTCAAGCATTTTGAATAAAGGTGCCAGTATGGTTTCCTTTGTGTATGCCTTTAAATAGACAAGCAATTTTTTCATAATATCTCCTAAATACTATCAGTAATTGATTCTAAGTCCCTTCGGATAATGATTTTTCATGGAACCTCCTGCATACTTGGCCCATCCGATGGAATAGCCGTCGCAGGTGATCAGATACCATCCTTTTTCACCCTCACATCTAAAGGTCTGTCCGTTCAAATATGACTTTATATCATTACTATCTGATGGTATATCGTAGAACCTTTTTACCATGTCCTTCTGCAAATATAAGGCAAGGGCATGGGATGGTTCAAATCTGTCTTTTTTCATGCTGCCAAGATGAAGACCTGGTCTCAGGACCTTGAGGCCGTCAGTTCCAGGCATTCCCTTTGGAGCAAGATAGAGCTGCTCTCCAAACATAAAGCAGTTTCCGCTATCCATAAGCCCGTTAAAAACATCCTCTGTAAGAGTATCTGCAGCAAATTCCTTCCATGGCAAAAGAACTTTATCCTTTGCCTTTATTACACCGCCACCTGGAATAAAGGAGTATTTATTAAGGGTGCCATCGCCCTCTTTTTGCAAAACAGCAAGGAAGTGGCCCTCCCCATCAAGCTTGTGTGGCCAGAGCCTTATGCAATAGTCAAGGTTACCACAAGGCGTAACATCCTCGCCCTTTATCTGTACAGAGAGTTCTCCCTGGATATATTCTGCTCTACCCTCTGACATTCCGGCTTTTTTCTCTGCATTTACAAGAGTAAATTCTGGATGCTTTTGCAAAAAAGCTGAAATAGTGCCTTCGTTTTCTATTGGAGCAAAGGTACAGGTGGAATATACGATTCTGCCACCTGGAGCAAGCATTTTGGCTGCATTATCAAGGATTTCGCTCTGCCTGTCAGCACACATTGTGGTATTTTCAGGGCTCCATTCATTTATAGCAGTGTCTGTTTTTCTAAACATACCCTCACCGGAGCAAGGAGCATCAACAAGTATTTTGTCAAAAAATCCATCAAAGACCTTTGCCAGTTTGAAGGAGTCTTCATTTGTTACCATGGCATTTTTTATGCCCAGTCTTTCGATGTTCAGGGACAGTATTTTGGCTCTCTGAGGATTTATCTCATTGCTGACCAAAACGCCTTCTCCCCGAAGGTACCCTGCAATCTGAGTTGATTTACCACCAGGGGAGGCACACAGATCAAGGACCTTGTCACCAGGCTCTACTCCCAGATATGTAACAGGGGCCATGGCACTTGCTTCCTGAATGTAATACACTCCTGCCTCGTGGAAAGGATGTTTTCCGGGAGCATCCGTCTCCTCATAGTAAAATCCGTTATCGCACCATTCGACTTTCTTGAGATGAAAACCAGCCATGTCATTAAACACAGGATTGCCATTAATAGGGCTGCTATCCTTAAGTGTGTTCACACGAAGAGATTGAAAATTGTTCTGGTCATCCCCAAAGCATTTTTCGAACTCTTCATATTCAGCTCCAAGCATTAGTTTCATTCTTTTTACAAAAGCTTCTGGTAACATAAATATCTCCCATGCAAGAAAAGTGCCGCATTTCTGCGGCACCCAAAGTTCAGTATTAAATGTTAATTATCTTCCTTATGTTCCTTCAGATACTTTTTGATACCTTTAAAGGTTTGAGGACTGATAATATGCTCTATTCTGCAGGCATCGTTCTCTGCAGTCTCGCTATCAACCCCAGCCGTCATCATAAGGAATCTGGTAAGATTGGTATGTCTATCATATACTGCCTTAGCTTTCTTTGTACCTGCTTCAGTCAGTTCAAGAGAACCGTCATCAGCCATGACAATAAGACCGGCATCCTTCAAAAGGCCTACACCTCTTGATACACTAGGTCTGCTAAAGCCAAGCTCAGTAGCAACGTCAACAGAGCGAACATAACCCTTCTTTTTCATAAGAACATAAATGGTCTCAAGGTAATCTTCGCCTGACTCGTGCATTTTATTCTTATCTAATTCGTGATCATATCCCATAGTTATACTCCATATTAAGAAATATCATATTAATGTTAGCCTATACTTATCTTTTTTGCAAGCATTTCTCTTAGGTTTCTGGTTTCTAAAAGCCTAATCATCATGTTTTCTGTAACATCATCATAAGATTTGAAAGTTTTTAAGGTCTTTTCAGCCTGTGAGTATACTTTCCAATATCCACTGCAAATATAATTTTCCCCGTGATTGCAGATAAATCCATATACGTCCTCTAAAGGATACCCCAAAACGATTCCAAGCTCATGCGGAAATCCCATGATTCCCAGCTGATATTTTTTGTATCTGACAGAAAGCTCCATGAGAACCTTATCTACTAAGGTTGTTCTGTAGCCGTTTTTTCTCATGAAGGATGCATTCATGTTTATGTTCAGATATTTCTGCAATTCATTTCTGTTATACAATAATATGGTTACATTTTTTCCTTTTCTGGAAAGAACATAAATTTCGATAGACGTCCCCCGTAAGAGCTCACAGATCTGTCTGTAGCCATCATTATCAGTCACTAGCAGGTTTGATATCTTAATTCCTGCTAAAACCGGCGCACAATTCATTACTATGAGCTGCTGAATATCTCTAATGTCTATCTTTTCACATATCTCACTACACATGTAAGACCCCTAACTATTTTTCTCTAAAAAAGATATTTTCGTATTATACGAAAAATGAGCTGAGCATTACACTCAGCTCATCAACAGCAAATTAATTATGCATTTGCAAGTGCCTTGCCAAAACTCTGAGCTTCAGCGATTGCTGAATCATCAGGCTCGTTGTTAGCAAGAAGGCCTTCGCCTGTAACAATTGTTGCGCCTGCTGCAGACATTCTATCTACCCAGTCACGCATCCACTGTCCATCTCCCCATCCATAGGAACCGAATAAACCAATCTTCTTTCCTGAGCACTTACCTTCATACTCTGTGATAAATGGCTCAACAACAGATTCCTCTAAGTTTTCAGCGCCCATTGCAGGACAACCAAAAGCTACAACATCTTCTGCAGCAACAGAATCAGGAGTTACATCATCAAAAGTAACAACTTCAACTTCTGCTCCAGCACTCTTTGCACCTTCTGCAATAGCCTCTGCCATCTTTAATGTGTTACCTGTTCCTGTCCAATATACAACCTTGACTTTGCTCATTACAAAATCCCCTTTCACTTTCTTCTATATATTTAATTTCTTTCCGGAAATAATCCGCTCATTAACAGCCATTTCTCATACAAAAAGTCTTTCTCTAAAAATACCTCTTTAAAAGCATATCTGCCGTGATGGCAAGGCACGGCAGATATCAGGTAGGAGATTTCTTATGACTATTGTATGTCACTGTTAGCTTCAGCTAATTGGCAGTTAGCTTTTGCTAACAAGATGATATTAGCATAGGCTAACAAAATGTGCAAGTATTTTTTCGAAAAAATTTTGAAATATATTATCAACAAGCTGCGGCAGCTTGAATTTAAGCCTTTTTCGGCGAGGTGATTTTATAGAAAATAGAAAAAGCTTTAGAGTTTTATGCTCTAAAGCTTTTAATCTTTACATATAATAATGGATAATAGGTACTATTAAGCAGTAAGAAGAGCCTCTAAAGCCTGAATAGCATCATCTGCATCAGTGCCCTCTGCTTCAATTGTGTAAACCTTATCTGTTGACATACCAAGTGACATTACACCCATAATGCTCTTAAGGTTGATTTTCTTATTGTCTGTCAGGATGAAACTGTTGCTGTCAAACTTACATGCTGTCTGAACTAATGTAGCAATGCTGTTTGGAGCCTTGGTAAAACTGTTAGATAGATTAATTTCTTTTGTACTCATGTCTAATATCCCCTCGTGGTAAAAATATTATTGTTGTTCAAAAATATCTCTGAACAAATGCACACGATATATGTTTTAAAACAATTTTCACATTTTGGCAAGTAAAATTTTTATAAAATAGATAAAACGCAGAAAAAAAGACTTGCGAAAAATCGCAAGTCTTTAGTTTTCTTATTAAGTTATTTAGCGAAATCAGTAGCTCTGCTTTCTCTGATGATATTAACTTTAATCTGTCCAGGATATTCCATTTCATTTTCAATTCTCTTGGCAATATCGTGGGCCATAATTACCATCTCAGCATCGTTAACCTGATCAGGAACTACCATTACTCTAACTTCTCTTCCGGCCTGGATCGCAAAGGAATGATCAACGCCCTTAAAGCTATTAGTGATGTCTTCCAGTTCTTTTAATCTTGTTGTATAAGTTTCCAATGTTTCTCTTCTTGCACCAGGTCTTGCAGCTGAAATAGTATCAGCAGCCTGAACAAGTACTGCAATAAGAGAAGTTGGCTCTACGTCGCCATGGTGAGCTTCTACAGCATTTATAACCAGCTGAGACTCTTTGTATTTTCTACAAATATCAACACCAAGCTGAATATGAGAACCTTCCATTTCATGATCTACAGCTTTACCGATATCATGAAGTAATCCGGCTCTTTTTGCCATTCTAACATCCAGCCCAAGCTCTGATGCCATAAGTCCACATAACTGTGCAACTTCAACAGAATGCTTTAATACATTCTGACCATAGCTTGTTCTGAACTTCATACGTCCAAGAAGTTTGATGACT
The DNA here is from genome assembly GCA_045646185.1 of Butyrivibrio sp. GTDB lineage: Bacteria > Bacillota > Clostridia > Lachnospirales > Lachnospiraceae > Butyrivibrio. Next base: position 6,157 of record JAZRKG010000140.1, on the reverse strand, counting down.
TCAGGATGAAGTCCATGAACACCTGCTTCAAGTGCAGCATTCTCACCTTCATCTTTAATCTTTGCAGCAACTTCTTTCTGTGCCTTTTCAACCATCTCTTCGATTCTGGCTGGATGGATACGACCATCAACAATCAGTTTCTCAAGGGCGATACGGGCAACTTCACGACGAATAGGATCAAATCCAGAAATAACAACAGCCTCAGGTGTATCATCAATAATAAGATCTACACCTGTCATTGTCTCAAGAGTTCTTATATTACGTCCCTCTCTACCAATGATTCTCCCCTTCATTTCATCATTTGGCAGCTGCACAACTGAGATTGTTGTTTCAGAAACGTGGTCAGCTGAACATCTCTGTATAGCGCCAACAACGATTTCTTTCGCTCTCTTTTCTGCCTCTTCCTTAGCTTCAGCCTCAATGTTTTTAATCATTACAGCTGAATCATGTTTTACATCTTCTTCAACAATTTTTAAAAGATATTCCTTTGCCTGCTCGGAGGTTAAGCCTGAGATTTTTTCAAGTTCCTTCAGTCTTTGCTCACTAAGTTTTGCAACCTCGTCACGCTTTCTGTTCAGAGACTCTTCTCTCTGATTTAGGCTGGCTTCGCGTTTCTCCACAGCCTCAGTTCTTTTTTCGACGTTTTCCTCTTTTTGCTGAACTCTTCTTTCGGAACGCTGAACCTCATTTCTTCGGTCTCTAACTTCCTTCTCAAGCTCGTTACGTGTTTTCAGTGACTCTTCTTTAATTTCAAGCATCTTTTCACGCTTTGTTTCTTCAGCAGACTTGAGTGCTTCGTCAATAATCTGTCTTGCCTTTTCTTCTGCAGAGCCAATCTTATTCTGTGCTAATTTCTTGTGATAAGCATTGGACAAAGCTAACGTTACCAATACAGAAATGACAAGAGTTGCTACTACTGCAATTATGATACTCATAATCATTACAGGAGCACCTCCTTATTCAATTTTCATTGTACATATTTTCTATAGAATACCCTAAAAAAGGGTAGACCTATAAACAATTTTACAACACTTCTATTGTACCTTTAACATTCAGTAGTGTCAATAGAAAGAGCCTTTTTAATAACGCTTGTTGTGAATCCTTTCCTTGCCAGAAAAGCCATTAGACGCCTTTTCTCATTGAAGTCAGAATTCTCTGGATCATATCTTTTTTTGCGAAGTAATTCCACAGCCTGTCTGAATTCTATATCATCATCCGAATTTTCGTACATTTCTTCCAAAATCGGAGCGTAAATTTCCTTAGAAATCCCCTTATTTACCAAATCCTGTATTATTCTGTTTTTGCTGCGAAGCTCCATATAGTAGGTTATATAGTCTCTTGCATATCTCTCATCATCCACGTAATTATAGGATTTAACGTATTTTAAAGCTGCATCAATACACTCCTGAGTATAACCACCTTCAGATAATTTTTGACGCAGCTTGTATTCAGTATAATCCTTCTTTTGCAAAAGATTCATTGCTCTCTTTACAGCTCTTTTAGGAAGAAGCTCAGTGATTATCTCATTATAAACAGCCTCAGATATCTCCTGACCTTCCTGTATATGAAAATTACGCGCTTCCCCTTTGTAAAGGAGAAACGCATAATCACCATCAACGTATATTTTTACTCTTTTATTATCAAGCGGTTGCAGCTGCGTCACTATCATCTGACTTTGCCTTGCCCTTCTTTGTCTTTGCGGCAGATTCCTGCTTCTGTGCGTATAAAGGATCCTGTGGAAGTCCGAAATGTTCTCTTACCTTTGCATCGATTTCAAGCAGCATCTCCGGATTGTCCTGTAAGAACTGTTTTGCATTCTCACGTCCCTGTCCGATCTTGTTTCCTTCGTACTGGTACCATGCACCAGATTTATTAACGATATCAACGCTTGCAGCAAGATCAAGAACATCACCTGTATAGGAGATTCCCTTACCAAACATGATATCAAACTCAGCTTCCTTAAATGGAGGAGCAATCTTGTTCTTTACAATCTTTACTCTTGTTCTGTTACCTACAGACTCACCACTCTGTTTGATCTGCTCAATTCTTCTAACATCCATACGAACTGATGAATAGAATTTAAGAGCACGACCACCTGTAGTTGTCTCAGGGTTACCGAACATAATACCAACCTTCTCACGAAGCTGGTTAATGAAAATAACTGTACAATTAGACTTGCTGATAACAGCTGTCAGCTTACGAAGAGCCTGTGACATAAGTCTTGCCTGAAGACCTACGTGTGAATCACCCATCTCGCCGTCAATTTCAGCCTTTGGTACAAGAGCTGCAACTGAGTCGACAACAACGATGTCGATAGCGCCTGAACGAACCATTGTCTCTGTGATCTCAAGAGCCTGCTCACCACTATCTGGCTGTGAAATGTATAAGTTATCAATATCAACACCAATATTTCTCGCATATACAGGATCAAGTGCGTGCTCGGCATCAATAAAGCCTGCAATTCCGCCTCTCTTCTGAACTTCAGCGATCATATGCAGTGTAACTGTAGTTTTACCACTGGATTCAGGACCATATATCTCAACAATACGTCCCTTTGGAATGCCGCCAAGTCCAAGTGCAATATCCAGGCTAAGTGAACCTGTAGGTATAGTTTCAATATTCATCTGAGCACTTGAATCACCAAGTTTCATAACAGCACCCTTACCAAACTGTTTCTCTATCTGTCCAAGGGCTGCCTCAAGAGCTTTTTGCTTTTCATCTCTTTCCATTTTCATTTCCTCCTAGCGAACATTCGTTTGATATAATAATAAAACAAATGTTCGTTTCTGTCAAACAATAATTTCTATTTTGGGATTAATTTTTTCAAAGTAATATGTCGTTTACTTCAATTGAAAAATTGGCAGATTTAGCCTTGAGCTATCTGATCAGGTGCGCCAGATTGGCACAACATGAAAGATACTAGCACATATTAATGCTATTTGCAACTCCCCTCAAAATCCCATAAAAACATTTTAAACTACAAAAGCAAATAATGCCAGTTTGGATATGACCAGCTCTCTGATGATTATTCCAGCCTCCTCTTTTTCCTGAGGGGACATCTGAACAAGCTTATCTATTGGATAGAGCTTTTCTTTAAAAATGTCTGTCTTGTTCTTTTTGTACTGAGAAACGCGCACTCTGGCCTTTAACTGTCTGTAGACACGATAGTTTGCATCGTCACTGGTCATGTAATAAAAGTGACTCTCCAATGTAGTCTCTTCATCAGTTTCATGCTTAATATAGCGCTCAATTATTGTCTTGAACTTAAATGGAACCATTTCGTTATTTAATAATTCCCTATAACTGTAACGGGCGCCGAAATAGTTCTTTTCGGCGTCCTGCATGTAGTACTTGAAATCATCTTCATTTATAACTTTATTTGCAAGCATCATATTGTAAACAATCCCTTGTAAATGTAATTAGTCCTGGTTTTCGAATGAATCATTATATTCTTCTTCTGAAAACTCGATGTCTTCAATGTTGTTGGCTGAAAGCTTTATGGCTTCAATAATCTTTTCTCTTTCCCAGCCGGTCTCTTCCATGAGCTCATCAACAGTAACCTTGCGTCTCATTTCCTGAGCCAGTTCATTTGCTCTGTCTGCAACCTCCTGGACCTTCTGAACAGCACTGTTGCCGCGGTTTGTCTCATCAATATTTTCAGCAATGAGGTCTTCCATGGCATCCATCATCATTCTTCCAAGAAAACCATCAGCTTCTGAAGGCTTCTCAATAGCTCCAAGCATCTTTACGCCTCTTGTAAGAGCTACGTTTCCTTCACCAATAAGATCTTCAAGATATACACCTTGCTCCGCATAGAGCTTGGCAATATCAGGTACTGTTTTTAAATAAATCTCTATAAGTCTGTTCTGTGAGCTGACATCACCTGCCATGGCAGATATTGTGATACCTTCTTTTTCAGCATCTGACACTTCCGGAAGTGCAGCAAGCTCTTCGAGATATTCATCCAGATAGCTGCTCTCTTCATCTGTAAGGTATTCAGATGGCTCTACAGCCTCTCCTATACCGATGTTGTGTTTTTTTAAATAATCGTATACAAGTTCAAACTGCTCTTTTGACAGATCAAGGCTCTCAAAAGCTTCCTGGACCTGCTCTTCTGAAATGATTCCCTTCTGCTCTCTGGCTGTTCTTGTAACCTCAGCAAGGATATCACTAAATTCTTTTTCTTTATTATCAAGGTTTCCCATTAATTCTATTATCTCTTTCTACATTATAAAAATTACAGAAATGAAAACTTGGATTGTTTCGTTCTGCGCACTTCCACAAAAAACTATTTAACATGTCTGTGTGTAAACAGATGATCCTGGCAATATTCATAATTACCATTACACTTAGAACAGAACCTAAACTCAAGGTTTGGATCATCCAGCTCTGTTCTGCCGCATACTGCACACTTATGTCTGGAAATTCCAGGTGCAGTCATTTTAACCTGCTGTGAATAGGTTCTTCTTCTCTTAACCTCCTTAGGTCTGAAGCGCATCAGCTTTCCGCCTGAGAAGTAGAAAATCGCAAAGTTTATAAGTGAAGCTGCAATTGGGAAGAATACAAAGTAGTATCCGTTAAACAACGCAATGATTGCTTCAAATGCAAGCCATACACCGTAAATAACTCCAAGCCACTTCATCTTAAGTGGGATGATAAACATGAACAGAATGATGCTATCAGGATATGTAGCAGCATAAGCCAGCAAAATACTCATACAAATATAGTATGTATTAAAGTACATTGCAGTAACTGAATAGTAGCCTGTAGCATTGAGAAGAGCTACCTGTCCCTCTGAAGAAAAATAAGTAATTCCGTAAAATAAGAATGCTCCAACGATCATCAAAAGCATTCCTGTAAGGATATACAGATTAAATCTGTACTCTCCCCAGGTACGTTCCATTTGTGTACCAATACTATAGAAGAAAAACAGCATGATTATCGCAAATAGTATATTACTTTCCTGAGGTGGAACAAGAATCCAGGATACAAGGCGCCATACCTGTCCGTGAAGAATCGCATATGGATTAAGTGACAGATAATTTAACAGTCCTGACCCAACTGGCGCAAAGTACAAAACATAACCAACCGCATAACATACTATTAATTTCAAAGTCAGATTATTAATCGCATACTTACCAAATTTTCTCTCAAATTCGCTCATTTTAATGTAATTTTCCCTTTTCAATTTATTTTGCTAAACAATTTTAGCATTGGAAATTTATCGTGTAAATAAGCCTGTCGTGAATTTTATAGAAATATTACAATTAGAAACAATGCTTTGTCGTAAATGCTTTTGCCGGTTCATACAGATATATTTCCAGACTTATTGTTGCCGCCAGAGCAGATACAGAGCGGATTGTTGCTTTTTGATTTTGTGTGATTTATAATACACTGTAATGCGCTTTAATAAAGGTCTGCTTTAAATTAAATTTAGCACAATTTATTTTTAAGGTAGTTCCTACAACATTAATTAAGGGGATTTTTTATGATTTCAAAGGATTATACTCTCGGAATAGATATAGGCTCTACTACTGTTAAAATTGCATTATTAGACGCCGAGCATAATATTATCTTTTCAGATTATAGAAGACACTTCGCTAATATTAGAGAGACTCTTTCTGATCTTCTCGTAGAAGCTAAGGCCAAGGTTGGTGGAGATATTGTACTGCACCCTGTAATAACAGGCTCAGGCGGTCTTACTCTTGCCAATCACCTTGTGGTACCTTTCGTTCAGGAGGTTATTGCAGTATCTACTGCCCTGAAGGAACAGGCACCTAAGACAGATGTTGCCATCGAGCTTGGCGGAGAAGATGCTAAAATTATATATTTTGAAGACGGAAACGTTGAACAGCGTATGAATGGTATCTGTGCCGGTGGTACAGGTTCTTTTATAGACCAGATGGCATCTCTGCTTCAGACAGATGCACCGGGATTAAACGAATACGCAAAAGACTATAAAGAACTATATACTATCGCATCCAGATGCGGTGTATTCGCAAAGACTGATATTCAGCCACTTATCAATGAGGGAGCTACAAAGGAAGATTTGGCAGCTTCTATTTTTCAGGCTGTATGTAACCAGACTATCTCCGGTCTGGCACAGGGTAAGCCTATCAAAGGACATGTTGCGTTCCTGGGTGGTCCGCTTCATTTC
>JAZRKG010000139.1:0-1744 GCA_045646185.1 Butyrivibrio sp. | reverse complement strand
AGAGTTGCCACATGGCTGATTTTTATAAAAAATTCAATATATTCCAAATAAAGGATTGCAAAATCTTTGAAAACATAAGATAATAGGTACATTGTTGCAGATAAAACGGTTGACAAATATGGATATCGTTGCTAATATATAAAAACAGAACGCACTCTGTTTTTTAAAAACCAAAGAAAGATGAGGGATTTTATGAGAAAACAGGTATTTTCGTTATTGGTAAATAACAATGCAGGGCTTCTGAGTCGTGTGGCTAGTTTGTTCAGCAGACGTGGTTATAACATCGACAGCATCACATCCGGTGCAACCATGAATGCCCGTGTTACCAGAATCACAGTTGTTGCAAGTGGAGATGAGCAGATTTTATCTCAGATTAAAAAGCAACTTGCAAAATTGGAAGATGTTCTGGATATCAAAGTATTAGAAGATGGCAAATCTGTTTGCAGAGAGTTGATTATGGTCAAGGTGAGAGCGAATGCAGCTCAGAGAACAGAGATTATTTCTTTTGCAGATATCTTCAGAGCAAAGATTGTTGATGTAGAGACAGATTCTCTGATGCTTGAGATGACAGGAACACAGTCTAAGGTGGAAGCGTTCTTAGATTTGTTGTCACCATATGAAGTACTGGAACTTGCGCGTACAGGTATCACAGGACTTTCCAGAGGTTCTAAGGACATAGTAATGTTCGAGGACTAATGTCTACAATTTATTACATAGTAAGCTAGAGGCAGGGGGCCTTTAACTATAAAAAAGTATTTTATTCTTAGGAGGATATAAAAATGGCTAATAAGATTTATTACCAAGAAGATTGTAACTTATCATTATTAGAAGGGAAAACAATTGCTGTTATCGGTTACGGAAGCCAAGGACATGCACATGCGTTAAATGCAAAAGAATCAGGATGTAACGTTATCATCGGTCTTTACGAAGGTAGCCGTTCTTGGGACAAAGCTGTAAAACAAGGTTTTGAAGTTTACACAGCAGCAGAAGCAGCTAAAAAAGCTGACGTTATCATGATTCTTATCAATGATGAAAAACAAGCTGATTTATACAAGAATGATATCGAACCAAACTTAGAAGAAGGCAACATGTTAATGTTCGCTCACGGTTTCAACATTCACTTTGGATGTATCACACCTCCAAAATACGTTGATGTAACTATGGTTGCTCCAAAAGGACCTGGACACACAGTTAGAAGTGAATACCAAGCAGGTAAAGGTGTTCCTTGTCTTGTGGCTGTTGAGCAGGATGCATCAGGACAGGCTTTAGACAAAGCTTTAGCATACGCAGCAGCAATCGGTGGAGCAAGAGCTGGTGTTCTTGAAACCACATTCCGTACAGAGACAGAGACAGACCTTTTCGGTGAGCAAGCAGTTCTTTGCGGTGGTGTTTGTGCACTTATGCAAGCAGGTTATGAGACATTAGTAGAAGCTGGATATGATCCAAGAAATGCTTATTTCGAATGTGTTCACGAGATGAAATTAATCGTAGACCTTATTTACCAATCAGGTTTCGCAGGAATGAGATATTCTATTTCTAATACAGCAGAATATGGTGATTATATTACAGGTCCAAAGATCATTACAGACGATACAAAGAAAGCTATGAAGAAAGTATTAGCTGATATTCAGGATGGTACATTTGCAAAAGACTTCCTTCTGGATATGTCTGATGCAGGCGGACAGGCTCATTTCCGTGCAATGAGAAAGCTTGCTGCAGAGCATCCGTCAGAGATCGTTGGTGA
>JAZRKG010000138.1:0-1818 GCA_045646185.1 Butyrivibrio sp. | reverse complement strand
CGTATAAAAAACTATCAGGAGAATACTAAGAATAATGTCAGATCCTTATAAGGTGTTGGGAATAACAAGAGATGCCAGTGATGATGAGGTCAAAAAAGCCTACAGAAACATGTCCAGAAAATATCATCCCGATGCCAATATAAATAATCCCAATAAAGACAAAGCCGAGGAAATGTTCAAGCTTGTACAACAGGCTTACCAGCAGATCATGAAAGAAAGATCCGGAGATTATTCAAGTTCCGGTCCATCCGGAAGATACGGATCAGGATACGGCGGATTTGGTGGTTTTGGAGATTTTAGTGACTTTGGATTTGGTGGTTTTAACAATCAGAGAGCTGCCGGTGAAGATGATGAAGATACTATCCACCTTCGAGCAGCAGTCAATTATATACAAGGCCGTCATTTTAGAGAAGCTCTAAATGTACTTGATACTATAAGAAACAGATCTGCAATGTGGTACTACTACAGTGCAGTTGCCAATAACGGTGTGGGCAACAATGCTACTGCCCTGCAGCACGCCCAGACAGCTCTTAATATGGAGCCTGGCAATCGCAATTATCAGGAACTTGTACAGATCTTAAGTTCAGGCGGCAGCTGGTATATGCAAAAGAGTTCTTCCTATGGTTATCCATTTGGAGGAAGCGTTGACTGTTCAAGGCTTTGCATGACCATGATCCTTTGCAATGTATGCTGCGGAGGAGGCGGTTGCTTCGTCCCGTTTTTCTGCATCTGATACTAGTGTACTGGCTTGTTCATGTTTGATCAAAAGCGAACGAATCAGTACATTAGTCTTTGGTCAAATTACAAAAGATAAGGCATTATATAGTTGATCAAAGAAATATACGATAATTACTGTGACATGATATAGAAGAGGTGATCTTAAATGCTTAAATATCTTGTCGCTTATGCAAGCGAAACCGGCAATACTCAGAAAATTGCCGAGGAAATATATAAAGCGATACCGGATACCCGCAAAGAGATGATCAATGTACGCTCTTTTGTAGGTCTTCATGAAGCTGAGAATTATTTTATCGGATACTGGGCCAATTGCGGAACCTGTTCCATGGAGATAATAGATCTTCTGTCCTCGCTTCATGGCAAAAACGTCGCTATATTCGGAACATGTGGTCTTGGCAATACAGATGCTTACTACAAGAAGCTTGAACTTGCAGCTACCACCTGGCTTCCAAGCGATAACAGAGTTCTGGGATCATATTTTTGTCAGGGGCGAATGCCTGTTGAATTCAGACAAAAATATGAAGCCTGCCGTGGCAGATGTTCTGATGAGCAGCTTCAGATAGTGATAGATGCTTATGATAAGGCAAAAGCACATCCAGACAGACAGGATCTATTAAAAGCCAACGTATTCACATGTGAGATGATCAAAAAAATAAAATCATTTTAAAAAAGACAATGCTTATAAATAGATGTAAGCATTGTCTTTTTGTATTGTTCTATATTTCGAACACAGCTACTCCGTACCCCGGAAGTTTATATGCTCCTTTTGCGCTTTGACCATTAAGGACATCTACCATATCCTGCTTTAGTTCAATAGTAGCATCTGACTTGTCAAAATTAAGAACAAAGAGCCAGTTCCATGCGCCGTCAGTTCTGACTGCCAGCTCGCATTCCTGCGGAACATCTATGAATTCTTCAAAGGGACTGCTTACGCCTAACATTTTAAAAAGTCCCATTGCTGCCTCTTCTGAGAATGTGCTTCCAAATGAGTAAACACGACCATTGCCATATATATTCTTAATAAGCGCCGGCTCATCCTTTATATATGTACTGTCATATACACCTTTAATCTGGGCTGTA
>JAZRKG010000137.1:0-18469 GCA_045646185.1 Butyrivibrio sp. | reverse complement strand
GAAATCGCAGTAAAGACTGCAGATGGAACTACAACCTATGATGCAAATCTTCAGAAGACAGGCTATGTAGGCGAATGCAGCATGGCTGATCTCAACACAGCAGTTGTTTCAGATGAAAACGACTACAGAAATACATCAGGTTATGTACTTGATGGACCAGAATACTTCACAATGTTCAATGGTGAAGATGGAACAATTATTGATACAGTAGACTATATCCCGGCAAGAGGAACAGTTTCAGCCTGGGGTGATGGCTATGGTAACAGAGTAGACAGATTCCTTTCAGGAACAGCTTACCTTAACGGAACAACTCCTTTTGCAGTATTCTGCAGAGGCTATTACACAAGAACATGCCTGACAGCATACTATCTGTCAACAGCAGATGATGGAACACAGTCAATCGGTGTTTACTGGCAGTTCGATACAAACGATGCCGGATCAGAGTATGAGGGCCAGGGTAACCACGCTTTATCTATCAATGATGTAGATGGCGATGGAATGGATGAAATTGTTTATGGCTCACTTGTAATTGATAATGACGGAAGCGTTTTTTACAGCACAGGTCTTGGTCATGGTGATGCAGAGCACGTTGGTGACTGGATTCCTAGCCGTGACGGTCTTGAGATCATGGATGTTCACGAGCATGATGATGCAACATATCATGTAGAAATTCATGATGCAGAGACTGGTGAGATTCTTACAGGTTACTACACAGGTAAGGATACAGGACGTGGTATGGCATCTGATATCGATCCAAGATATGAAGGTGCTGAGTACTGGTCAATCGCAAATCCTGCTTACACAGGTGATGATGAACCATCATGGGATACAAGAACAGCTAACGTATTCTCATCACTTTCAGGTGTTTATGATTCTTCAGATGCAACAGGCAGTGCAATGATCACTGTTAATGAAGGTGCTACACCAGCAAGCAACTTCTCAATTTATTGGGATGGCGACCTCCTTGCAGAGATGCAGGATCATACATTTGATACATCCGCATATGTACCTCTTACAACAACTATTGAAAAATGGGATTATGAAAGTGGACAGAATGTAAACCTCTTTGAGTCAAGCGAAGTATATACAAGTAACGGAACAAAGGGTAACCTTGGACTTGTTGCTGATATCCTTGGTGACTGGAGAGAAGAGATCATCGCAAGATGCTCAGCTGATAGCAGCAAGATCAGAATTTACTCAACAACAATTCAGACAGATTATGTAATTCCTTGCCTGCTTACAGACCTTGCTTATAGAGAAGGTGTTGCTTGGCAGAACGTTGGTTACAACCAGCCTGCACATACAAGCTACCTTGTTTCTGAAGGCGTTATAACAGCACAGCTTCAGGCAGGTGATGTTGATTCATCATCAGTTGAGATTCAGTTTTCACCAGCAAGCGATGGTACATTATATGGACATGCTGTAACAGGATATGCAATCCTGAGAGCAGACGTTGATTCTGATGGAAATGTTTCAGAATATGTGATCATCGATCAGAAGGATGTTGAAGACCTTGATGTTGTAACAACAGAAGAAGAGGAATCTGAGGATTCTGAAGAAGTAACAGAGCCAATTGATTACAAGTTTGACTTTGGCGCTGCAAATACACAGGATGGATGGACAGCAGTGGATGCAGCTACAGAGTATAGCGAAGCACTTGGATATGGCTTTACAAGTACAACAAGTATAGGTAATAAGGTATACAAGACTCTTGATAGTGACTTGAGTGACCTTTACTATGATAGTGCTCTTGGTTGGATTACAAACGGAACTATAGAGTTTGTAGTAGATCTTCCAAATGGCACTTATGAAGTAACACAGTACATTTATAATGGTTCTGGTGCAGCATACCAGAAGCTTACAGCTGAAGATGTTGAATTTACAGATTTCAGACATGGAAACAGTGATATTACAACATCTGTAGAGACCAAGACAGTTGAAGTGACAGATGGTCAGCTTAACCTTGTAAATACAGTTACAAAGAACGGCTATGCAGCACTTTACTTTACAGGTCTTGAAATCAAGACAGCTGATTATGATGAAGCTCTTGCAGCATATGAAGCAGCTCAGAGCAGCCAGAGTGCTGAGACAGTAATTGATGAAAATACTGTATTCTCATATGTTGATGAGACTGTTGAAGGTAACACAAACTATTCTTATAAGGTTGCAGCAATTGTTGATGGTAAGGTTAGCTACAATTCACTTCCATTAGAAGTGCTTACAACAGTAGCAATCGATACAATCGATTCTGATGATCTTGAAAAAATACAGAATCAGCAGATTGTAGAAGATACACAGCTTGGATCTAACGAGACAGTTGCAGACCTTCTTGCAGCAAATGTTGGAACAGTAACAGTAAAAGATACAGATGGTAATAAGCAGACAGTATCAGTTACATACACAGCAGATGATGTTGATATTGAAACAGTAGGAACATACACAGCATATGCATATGTAAGAGGCTATTCCTCAAATCCTATTGAAGTAACTGTTACAGTAGTAGCAAATAAGGCTACAGGCTATGCATCACTTGATGATGTAGAAGTAATTCAGGGATATGAAGCAGAACTTCCAGAAACAGTGGATATGACATTCCTGAATGGTCAGACAGAAGCAGTTGCAGTAACATGGGATACTACATCTCTTGATACATCAGTTGTAGGAACATACACAGTACACGGAACAATTGCTAATGATTCTGATGTTGATATTACAATCGTTGTAAATGTAGTTGCTGACTATGTAGTATCAGTAGCAGACAGCTATGCAGAAGTAGTCCTTGGAACATCTGATATTATGTCAGTTCTTCCAGAGACAGTATCTGCTACATTTAAGAGCGGAAACGTATCAGATGTAGACGTTACATGGGATGTTACAGCTATTGATGTAAATACAGCTGGTTCTTATAGCGTATCTGGTACAGTTGAAGGATTTAGCAGCCTGGCACTTCTTACAGTAACTGTAAACTATGAGGCACTTTATAAGTTTGACTTTGGTATCTCAGCTAGTGCAGGTACAGAAGGCTGGACAACAGTTACAGTAAATCCAAAGAACGGTACAACAAAGCTTTCAACACTTGGTTCTTTCTATACAGAAGAACAGGGATGGGGCTTTAGTGACGATACTCAGTACACTCAGGGACGTTACGAGAACTTCACCAAGGAAGGTTCACTTGAACAGAGCGTATATACAGACTTTGCTCTTCCAGCAGGACAGGAGTTCTGGGTTGATGTAGAAAATGGTGTATACCAGGTTGAAGTATTAAGTAACTCAGTATATAAGAGCAATGTAAAGGGTGCTGTTGAAGGCACAAGCTACAATGTATCCAATACAGCAGGTTCTTATACATGGCAGGTTCTTTCAGATATTGAAGTAACAGATGGCCAGATGACATTTACTTTTGATTCATCAACAACAAGCCGTATGGGTGCTATCATTATCCGTAAGATAAGCACATCTTCAGCAAAAGAAGATCAGGAAATCACAGCTACAGAAAGCTATAGTCTTAGCCTTGCAAAGAACAGCTATGCATTGGATGCAGTTACAAGTGGTGACGGTGAGCTAAGCTATGTATCATCTGATGAAGATGTTGTTACTGTTGCAGAAGATGGAAGCCTTAACCTTGTAGCAACCGGAAATGCTGTTATCACAATAAATGCAGCTGAAACAGATACATATAACGCAGCTACAAAGTTTGTAACAGTAAAGGTTAATAAGTACTACGAAGTAGATGCTGATGGAAACAAGGTATTCTACAAATCAGCAACAAAGACAGCAAGCGGTACAGTAGTTGATACAGATGGCACATACTATGTTGTAGATGGTGTTGCACATACAGGATTCAGAAGTGGATGGGGCAAGCTCTATTATTACAGCCAGGATGAAGAAGACCTGGGAGTTCTTGTAACAGATAGCTTCTTTGAAGTAGATGGAGTAAGATATTATGCAAATTCCGATGGAAGTATTCCAAAGAATTCTTCATTTACAGTTGGTGATGCTCAGTACAGAACAGACAGCACAGGTGCTCTTGTAGCAGGCTTTGTAACAAGCTGGGGTACAACTTACTACTATGATCCTGATACATATCAATTGGTAACAAATACTCTTAGAGAAATAGATGGTAGCGTATATTACTTCAATGCAAATGGCAAATTGGTTAAGAGTTCTACATTTACATTTAATGGAGTATCCTACAGATCAGATAGTACAGGCGCTCTTGTAACAGGCTTTGTAACAAGCTGGGGCGTAATCTATTACTATGATCCTACTACATTTGCTCTTGTAACAGGTTTTGCAACAATTGAAGTAGATGGAGCAGAAGTACTTTATCACTTCAATGAAGATACTGGAAAGGCTACAAGTGGCTGGTTTACAGTAGATGATGTTAAATATCATGCAAATAAGGGTGTTGTAGACAGAGGAACAGTAAAGATTTGGGGAACAACCTATAACTTTGACTCTGAGACCGGCGCATTATTAGACTGATAAGAGTACAGACTAAAAGGTAAAATAAAGAGGGTGCATTTTGTAGAAATACAGAATGCGCTCTCTTTTTTACCTTATCAGGTAATTGTTTATGCATCTTTATGTATAAAATTTCAAAATTAGAGTTGTTTTTGGTAATAATTTCATGTTGTCTTTTACAATTTACTGTGCTAAAATCTTCCAAGAGCGTACAAATGTCCGCGTGAGGGAAACACATGGAAGATATAAATAGCTATTATGTAATAAAGAAGCAGGCGGTACCTGAAGTGCTGCTGAAAGTAGTTGAAGCAAAGAGGCTTCTGGAATCCGGCAAGGTCAGGACGGTGAACGAGGCAGTTGCACAGCTTGGCATTAGCCGGAGTTCTTTTTATAAATACAAAGATGATATACACGAGTTCCACGACAGCTTGCAGGGAACAACCCTGACACTTAATTTCCAGATGGATGATGAGCTGGGACTTTTGTCAGATGTTCTTAAGATGATAGCAGAGTTTGGAGCTAATATTCTTACAATTCATCAGTCTATTCCTCTTAACGGAGTAGCATCTTTATCAATCAGTATACAGGTTTTGCCAACTTCTGGCGATATGACAGAGCTGATTAGTAGTATGGAGAGTAAAAAAGGTATTCACAAGGTTCACATAACCGGAAGAAGTGCCGATTTTAGCTAATATAAGAAAATAAAGTATTTGGAGGCAGTAATGGTCAAGATAGCGGTATTAGGATACGGAACAGTAGGAAGCGGTGTAGTACAGGTAATTGATGACAACCATGCAGAAGTTGCCATGAGTGCTGGAGAGGAAATTGAAGTAAAGTACATACTGGATCTTCGTGATTTCCCTGGAGATAAGCATGAGGCACAGGTTGTCCATGATATAAATGTGATTTTGGATGATCCTGAAGTATCAGTTATTTGCGAGACTATGGGCGGAATTGAGCCTGCTTTTTCCTTTGAAAAAAGTGCGCTTGAAAAGGGTAAGAGCGTGTGTACTTCAAATAAGGAGCTCGTGGCTGCACATGGTCCTGAGCTTGTTGAGCTTGCAAAAAAGAACAATGTAACATATCTTTTTGAAGCAAGCGTTGGCGGAGGAATTCCGGTTCTTAGAACTCTTAATACCTCTTTAAAGCATGAAAAAATCGATTCCATTACAGGTATTTTGAATGGAACAACAAACTACATCTTGACCAAGATGGATAGAGACGGTGCTGATTTTGATACAGTATTAAAGGAAGCACAGAATAAGGGCTACGCTGAGCGTAATCCTGAGGCTGATATTGAAGGCCACGATGCCTGCCGTAAGATTGCCATTCTTGCATCACTTATGAGCGGTGAATATGTAGATTCCAATAAGGTTTACACAGAAGGAATTACAAAAATTTCTACAGAAGATTTTGCCTATGCCAAGGCAGAAGGCTACGCAATTAAGCTCCTTGGAAGAGCTCAGAAGAAGGATGGAAAGTTCTTTAGCATGGTTTCACCATTTATGATTCCAAAGGACAATCCTCTTGCTTCAGTTAATGACGTATTCAACGCAATCAACGTTCATGGAAATATGCTGGGTGATGTGATGTTCTATGGACAAGGTGCTGGAA
The DNA here is from genome assembly GCA_045646185.1 of Butyrivibrio sp. Taxonomy (GTDB): domain Bacteria; phylum Bacillota; class Clostridia; order Lachnospirales; family Lachnospiraceae; genus Butyrivibrio. The sequence continues at coordinate 12,391 of JAZRKG010000137.1, read as the reverse complement.
AAGAAGCAACAGCAAGTGCTGTAGTCGGTGATGTTGTTGATATCGTGAGACATAACGGGCATATCAGTGTAAATATGACTGATAAGCCTGCAGATTTAAGCGATTATGGCGAATACGTGAGAAGCTTCTTTGTAAGAGTTGCTGAAGCTGATAAAAAGGCTGCAATGGATGCTTTTGGAGCTGATTGCACAGTTGCTTCTACAAATGAAGTTAGTGGTGAATATGCATTTATTACGAAGAAAATGCCAGAGAAGGACTTTGCTGCAAAGGTAGAGAGCCTTGGCTGTGTAAAGAACTATATTCGAATATATTGATAAGTACAAGTAGGGTAAAAGATAAAGTAGGAGTAAAAAATTATGAAAAAGGTAGTTAAATTCGGTGGCAGTTCCCTTGCCAGTGCAGAACAGTTTAAAAAGGTTGGACAGATCATAAAGGCTGATGAAAACAGAAGCTATGTAGTACCATCAGCTCCTGGTAAAAGAAATTCCAAGGATACAAAGGTTACAGATATGCTGTATGCATGCTATGACCTTGCAGAAGCAGGAAAAGACTTTAGTAAAGAGCTTGCCAAAATAAAAGCCCGTTATGAGGAAATTATCACAGGCTTAAAGCTGAAGGTATCTCTTGATAGTGAATTCAAGACTATTGAAAAGAATTTTAAGGATAAGGCAGGAAGCATGTATGCTGCATCCAGAGGTGAGTACTTAAATGGTATTCTTATGGCTGCATATCTTGGTTATGAATTCGTAGATTCAGCTACAGTAGTATGTTTTGACAAGCATGGCAATTTTGATGCTGAAAAGACTAATAAGCTCATGGCAAAAAAGCTTGAGAAGCTCCCAAAGGCTGTTATTCCAGGCTTCTATGGTGCTGATTCAGACGGCAAGGTAGTAACATTCTCAAGAGGCGGTTCAGATATAACAGGTTCAATCGTTGCCAGAGCTATCAGAGCTGATGTATACGAGAACTGGACAGATGTATCAGGCTTCCTTGTAGCAGATCCACGTATTATAGATAACCCACCTGAAATCAATACAATTACTTATACAGAGCTTCGAGAGCTTGCTTACATGGGCGCTTCAGTTCTTCATGAAGATGCTATTTTCCCTGTAAGAAAAGAGGGTATTCCAATCAATATCAGAAATACTAATAAGCCAGAGGATGCAGGCACATGGATCGTTGAGTCTACTGCCAAGAAGTCTCAGTACACAATCACAGGTATTGCTGGCAAGAAAGGCTTCTGCTGTGTAAATATTCTGAAGGATCAGATGAACTCTGAGGTTGGATTTGTCAGAAAGGTTCTGCAGGCATTTGAAGATCAGAATATTTCTATCGAGCATGTCCCATCTGGAATTGATACAATGACAGTATTTGTATCTCAGGATGAGTTTATAGAGAAGGAGCAGGCTGTTGTATCAGAGATTCATCGTCTTGCAAAGCCTGATATGCTTGAAATTGAGTCAGATCTGGCGCTTATAGCAGTTGTTGGTCGCGGCATGAAGTCTACACGTGGTACTGCTGGACGTATTTTCTCAGCGCTTGCTCATGCAAGTGTTAACGTACGTATGATTGACCAGGGTTCTTCCGAGCTTAATATCATCATCGGTGTAGAAACCCGCGATTTCGAAAAAGCCATTCGCTCCATTTACACAATTTTTGTTGATACACAGCTGTAAGGCGTGGCAGTCTGATAGAAAAGAATAAAGCTATTGAGATCAGACTGCATGCACTTTACAGATAATTTATAACAAACCAAAGCTTGTGATAGAAAGCTTTGGTATATTTAAAAATTAAGAGCTCAAAGTATCGTGATAGATACTTTGAGCTTTTTCATTGTTTTGCTTAAATATTTTAGAAAAAAGTTTATAAAGGTTAAAAATGCACACTAAAAATGCAATAAAAGGGTTGCTAATTTTGGGATTAACACATATAATTTAGAAGAACGTAAAATAATTTCTAAAAAAATAAAATACTAAATAATTTTAGGAGCGAATAGGAAACTGGGAGATATATTTGCTACCGTATAAAAATTGTATGGAGAAAGTGTTATGAACGAGGCAGACAAGAAGCTGAAATTTAATGAGCCATGGATATTGCAGAGAGCAGATCCATATGTAATTAAGGCAGATGATGGCTGGTACTATTTTACCGCTTCAGTTCCTGCTTATGACAGAATCATTATCAGAAGAGCTAAAAGTCTGTATGACCTTGCAAACGCTGATGAGCATACAATATGGACAAAGCATGATAAAGGCGAGATGGGTAATCACATTTGGGCGCCTGAGATGCATTTTGTGCAGGGTAGCTGGTATATATACTTTGGAGCAGGCTCTGCAGAGAATAAATGGGCTGAGAGACCATATATTCTTAAGTGCGAAGGAATGGATCCTGTAAATGACAAGTGGACTGAGCTTGGAAAGCCTGTAAGAGCTGAGGATGATGAGTTTTCCTTTGAAGCATTTTCGCTGGACGCTACTGTTTTTGAAAATAAAGGAAAGCTGTATTACATTTGGGCAGAGAAAGTAGGCGTTGGCAAACAGATATCTAATCTCTATATAGCTGAGATGAAGAACCCTCATGAGCTTAAGACTGTACAGGTGCTTCTTACAACTCCTGATTATGACTGGGAGAGAGTTGGTTTCTGGGTAGATGAAGGACCAGCAGTTATAAAGAGAAATGGCAAAATCTTTGTTACCTTCTCAGCAAGTGCAACCGGACCTGAGTATTGCATGGGTATGTTGGTAGCTGATGAAGAGAGCGACCTTCTGGATCCGAAGTCCTGGGACAAGAGCAGATTCCCTGTACTTGAGTCTGACCCTGCAAGAGGCATTTACGGACCAGGTCACAACTGCTTTACCAAGGATCTTGAGGGCAATGATATTCTTGTTTTCCATGCAAGAACAGAATCAGAAATTGTAGGAGACCCATTGTACAATCCAAACAGGCACGCAATGCTGATGCCGGTTAAGTGGAATGAGAATGGATATCCGGTATTTTCTTATGACAACAAATTAGCGTAATAAATTAAAGGGGTGCAATGGCAAAAGGCCTTCGCGCCCTTTTTCATCTTATACGAGGATAACTACTATGGAAAAAAAATCACTGATTTTGCATTACCCTTTTGATGAAACCGAGAATCCTTTAAAAAATGAAGGAATAAATAAAAATCCGGGTGCAGCTCTTTGCGGCCCAAAGCTTCCTTATATCGAGGAAAAAGATGGGAGAAAAGGCCTTACTTTTTGTGGTGGCAAAAATGGCACATCTTATGTACAGCTGCCGGAGGATATCCTTCAGAGCGTTAGTGATGAGGATGGTCTGACAGTTGCAGCCTGGGTTAATCTGTCAAAAGCAGGAAGCGTATGGGAGAGAATAGTGGACTTTGGCCGGGGCGATATGGGACCATATATGTTTTTGACCAGAATGCTGCATGGAGAGTGTCTGAGTGGAAGCCCTATGGTGGCAGACTGCAAGGCTATAGCTCCTGAAAATGAATGGATTCACGTTGTGTTTTCTGTGCTGGGTACAAAGGGTGGAACATTAAGCAGTGCAGGCCCCAGGGTATACTTAAATGGTGAACTTGCAGGAGATGGCCTTATATCCCAGACTTCAAGCGGCACTTATCTGAAGCTTCGAAATTGGTTTGAAGAAATAGGGCAAAAAGGAATTTATACTAAAAATTATCTGGGACATTCACAGTTTGCTGCTGATGGAGACCTTGCAGGAACGATTTCAGATTTCAGATTATATAATACGGTTCTTGAGGAAGCAGACATCATTGACCTTATGTGTGAGAGCCTGACTGATAAAGAAATAGTCAATCTGGCAGCAGATAAGTATCTTAAGGCTCCTTCAAAGATAATAACAAATGATATTGTATTGCCTGAAAGCCTTATGGAAGGGCGTGTTCATGTAAAATGGGATAGTAGTAAACCAAAAGCTCTTGATGGACGAGGCAAAAAAGGCTCTATAGATGAAGCGGACTTTGTTGTGCTTACAGCAAGCCTCTCCTGCGGAAGTGAAAGTACTACTAAAAGCTTTGAAGTAACTGTACTACCATCAGATATTGCACCATACGAGCTAAACATCAATGCGGATAAGACAGTTCTTAATATCAGCAAAACCTTGTATGGCCTGTTTTTTGAGGATATAAATCATTCGGCAGATGGCGGTATCTATGCTGAAATGATTCAAAATAGGTCCTTTGAAGAATTTGAATATGAAATCTATGATCATAGAAGCGGCGAAAACGGCAAAGGGGCAGGCAGAAAGCACGATCCATTAAAGTACTGGTTTGGCACGCTTGATAAGGTTAGGGTCAAAAACAAAGGCGGCCTTAGAGACTTCTTTTGCCTAAAGGATAGAGATGCAAACGCCTACTATATAGAGGCGGATAAGGGATGTGTTCTTCAGAATAGAGGCTTTTGCGATAATCGCATGAAGTGCGCAATGCCTTTTTATAAGGGCGAGAAATATGATTTTTCAATTTGGGCCAAAGGGGCAGCCAGGGGAAAAATAACAGTCGCTCTGTATGCTGAAGATGGCACAGTAGTAAGCGAGAAGGCTGAAATAAAAATTGAAGGCACTGATTGGAAAAAGTACTTTTGTAAAGATATCGAAGCGTTTAATGATGCTACCGGATACATAGAAATATCCTTTAGTGAAAAGATATCAGCTGATATGATATCTCTTTTTCCACAAAAGGTTTGGGGGAGTGAAGGAGATGGAACAAGTAAGTCAGCGCATGAAAACTATCTTGGAAATCCAAACTACAGGCTGAGAAGAGATCTGGTGCAGACTCTTTATGATATGCATCCAAGATTTCTACGTTTCCCAGGAGGATGCATTTCAGAGGGTTCTTACATTTGGGATAATGTCTATGATTGGAAAGACAGTGTAGGGGATGTGGAAATCCGTAAGGAAAACTATAATGTCTGGGGATATACAATGACTCTGGGGCTTGGCTATATGGAGTATTTTCAGCTGGCAGAGGACCTTGGAGCAGAGCCGCTTCCTGTAATGGCCTGCGGCGTACTGTGCCAGGCAAGGTCAGATTATGCCAACCCTGCTGGCGGCGCACTTAGAGATAAGTATATTTCAAACTTTGTTGATTTAATTGATTTTGCAATTGGTCAGGATTTTAATAATAAATGGGCTGCCCTGCGTAGAGAAATGGGTCATCCAAAGCCATTTGACCTGCATTTATTAGGGGTTGGCAATGAGAACTGGGGGCCAGAGTTTTATGCCAATTTTGAGCTGTTTGAGAATGCCATAAGAGAGCATATGGACAGATTCTACCCTGGATATGAACTGACAATTGTATCAACTGCAGGGGCTCAGGCTGATGACGAAGCCTACGAAGAGGGCTGGAGATACCTTTCAGGTCATATGACTCAAGGCAGAGAGGTTGCTTTTACAGATGGGGAAAGCAGCACGCAGCCAAAGCTAATGACCTGGTATAAGTACAAGCCTGACTATCTTGATACTATAGTTGATGAGCATTATTACAGGGATAATAATTATCTTCTTGAAAATGTGGACAGATACACCTACTACAACAGGACTTATAATGGTAAGTGGGCTGATGAGGCTCACATGCCAAAGGTTTTTGTTGGAGAGTATGCTTCTAATGAGAAAAATACTCTTGCAGGAGCAGTGGCAGAGGCTGCGACCATGATCGGATATGAAAGAAACTCTGATGTGGTAAGACTTGCTTCTACAGCACCTCTTTTCAATCAGCCTGGGGAAGATGGCACTTATAGATGGACACCGGACTGTATTTGGTTTGATCAGGAAAAAATATGGCTTACACCAACCTATCACGTTCAAAAGCTTTTTGCCTCAAATATAGGCACCAGGCTGGTGGAGACAAGCTATTCCAAATACGAGAAGGGAGAGCTTAGACTTCAGAAGCAGCATGGCGGAATACTCATTGAGACGGAAGGTGATGTGGATATCCTGGCTGTAAGGGTCTATTCTGCAGTGGATAATCTGCTTTTATATGAGCAGGACTTTGCTAAAGGCACTGGAGCTTTTGTTATAGAAAAAGATAATGAGGCAACCTTTGAAATTACAGAAAGTGGTCTCAAAGTCAGAGGCGGCAGGCTTTTGATGTATGATGCAGCCTGCGATTTTGAAAGGGCTGTTGTAAAGGTTCTTGCCATTAGGCGGGGAAAAGAGAGCTATGTATGTGCAGGTCTTGGGCTAAGGCTCTTAAATGGCAGTTTTTCAAAGGATTCTATGGACCTTCATGAATACTGTGTTGGAGACGGCATTAGAGGCACTGGCCTAAAGGTCTTTAAAGAAGGCGTGGAGGGTTATGCACTTGGTGATTATTCCTGCGGTTATTATGCGGGCAATCTTAGAAAAGCGTACTTGGAGGATGTTCCGGTAGATGAGAAGATAACTCTTAACCTTAATCTTGGTGGCAGAGACGGAGATACCTTAAGCTGCCATTACGAAAAGGGTGATGGGCTAAATGAAACATCTGCAGAACATTTTGCCGAGATAACTACAAGACTTGATGCCTATGATAAAGAGCTTTTTAGCAGTGTAACAAGAGATGAAGATTATCTTTATATAAAGCTTGTAAATGCGTCAGAAGAAAGCAAAAAAGTCAGAATAAATATTAAAAATGATGCAAATGACAAAGTTAATAATTACAAGGGATACAAATATACTGTTTCGGGAAATGTAGAAACAGCGCATATTCCAAATATAACCACTAAAAACAGCTCTGCGATTGATGTTAAAGAAAAAGAGGCTGTTTTAGGTAGTGAATTTGCAGCTTTGATTGATGCAGTATCTGTAAACGTATATAAAATAAAGCTTTAGTTACAACTTACAAGGAGGACTTATGGGCAAAAAGAAAATTGCAGCTGCCTGTGGGGTAGGCGCTGCGGCAATAGTGTTTGGGGGCTTAATAATGTACAAGAATTTTGATGCTATTTTTCCTGAAAAAATAGATAGTGATTTTACAGTAAGCTATGACGGAATAGAAACAGACAGCATAAAGGCTTTTGCATCAGTGCATGATCCTTCGATAATAAAAGCAGATGGGCTTTTCTATATCTTTGGAACTCACATGACAGCAGCATTTTCTGAGGATTTAAGAAAGTGGACCTACGCAGGTAATGGTTATGTGGCATCTAACGCTGTATACGGAAGCCTGTATCAGGACGAAGACGTTTTTGCCTATACCGGAAAAGCAAGTAGCGTTGTGCCAACAGATGATGGCGGTTGCCATTTATGGGCTCCGGATGTCATCTACAATGAGGCTATGGGAAAATATGTGATGTACTACTGCACTTCAAGCACCTGGAATGCTTCTACTTTGGAGTATGCGGTGTCAGATACTATTGATGGAACTTACGAATTTGCAGGAAATCTCATATATTCAGGTATAACCCCTGAAACCCTTGAATATACTGATGTCTGCGATTATGTATCCGAGGAATACGCTACAGAGAACTATATCAAGGCATCCGGGGAATACAATTATGATTCATATCCAAACGCTCTTGATCCAAGCGTTTTTTATGACGAAGATGGAAGAATGTGGATGGTATATGGTTCCTGGTCAGGCGGAATATTCCTCTTGGAAATCGATGAAGCAACAGGTCAGGTAATCCATCCAGAAAGCGATCCGGACAATAATGTGGATGCCTATTTTGGCAAAAAGCTCATGGGCGGTGGCCACAAATCAATAGAGGGCCCTTACATTCAGTATGATGCAGACAGCGGTTTTTACTATCTGTTTGTGTCTTATGGAACCCTGACAAGTCAGGGCGGCTATCAGATAAGAGTGTTCAGATCCGAGACGGTAGACGGAGATTATGTGGATATGTTTGGTCAGACGCCATTTATAAACTCTGGAAATCATGCTTATTTTGGACTTAAGCTCTCTGGTAACTACAGACTTCCTTCTCTTGAACAGGCGTATATGGCTACGGGCCACAATTCAGCCATGATAGATGAGGATACAGGTAAAAAGTACATCGCTTACCATACAAGGTTTGAGAATAATGGCGAAAATCATCAGCCAAGGGTTAAGCAGTACTTTTTGAATGCAGAAGGCTGGCCATGCATGCTTCCTTATGCCACAAGCGGTGAGACTATTTCTGAAGATATCAGCGTTTCAGATGTGGCTGGTGAGTATTATGTGATAAACCAGGGAACAGCAATAGATAACCAAATTGCTGAACCTTTCAAGCTTATTTTGACAAAACGTGGTAAAGTATATGGTGAAGGTATTGAAGGAACCTGGACACTTACTAAAGGATCCTATTATATGACAATTACCTATGAGGATACTACTTATAGCGGAGTTTTCTGCAGACAGGAAGACGAGGCTGGTACGGAGGTTGTGACATTTACAGCAGTTGGCGAAAATGCCAGTGTCTGGGGTGTTATGTATGAGGACTAAGTCCTAGAGGATTTTTATGGAGACAAATAAGAAATTTCATGCTATAGATATAGTTAAGATATTTATGCAGTGGTTTATAGTTTCAGCCTGTGGTTTTTGTTACTGGATGGCGATGTTGCTGGTAATATCCCTGATACTGCTAAATGTCTGGCATGTAACCTTTGAAACAATACTTAAAATAAGCACGGTTTTGGCTGCGATAACATCTGTTATCTATGCAGGCGCGCTGGTAAAAAGAAATTTATGATAGCTAATTTGGAGTATTACAAAACATTCTACTATGTTGTTAAAACTGGTAGTATAACTGGAGCAGCAGGCATTTTAAGTGTTTCTCAGCCTGCTGTAAGCCAGGCGATTCATCAATTGGAGGGTAGCCTTGGGGTTACTCTTTTTAACAGGTCTTCCAGAGGTATCAAGCTTACTCAGGAAGGAGAACTTTTGTATAGCTACGTTTCCAGTGGCTATGAGACTATTGAGCTTGGCCAGAAGAGACTGGAGCAGATGCTTCATCTGGATGCAGGTGAGGTGAGAATCGGCGCCAGTGATATGACTCTGCGATTCTTTCTTTTGCCATATCTGGAAAAATTCCATGAAATGTACCCAAATATAAAAGTAACAGTTACCAATGGACCTACCCCAGAGACTATGCGTTCTCTTTTAGAAGGCAAAATAGACTTTGGCGTTGTTTCTACGCCTTTTAACAAAGAGGCAGGCATTGAAGAGCTTCCGGTTAGAGAGATTGAGGATATATTTGTAGCCGGAAGACGTTTTATTCAGTACAAAAACCGTATGCTGGGCTTTGAAGAGCTGGAGCATCTGCCGCTTATTTTCCTGGAGGGTCAGACCAGTACCAGTAGCTATATGAGAGATTTTTTGAAAAAAAATAATGTTGAGATCCACCCTGAATTTGAACTGGCCACCAGCGATATGATAGTGCAGTTTGCTCTCAGGAATCTGGGAGTTGGCTGCGTGGTTAAGGATTTTGCAAAAGAATATCTGGACAGCGGTATTTTATTTGAGCTTAGATTCAACAAGATCATACCTCACAGAAGCTTTAGCGTGATCAAGGATAATGCACATACCATGAGCCTTGCTTCTGCAAAATTATTAGAGCTTATAAGTAAAAATGAATAATGACTTTTCTTTATAAAAATAGTAAAATCTAAAATGGTGTGTTTTATGAGTTAATATATTAAAGAACACACGAAAGAAATACAGATATAGCTTGTTTTTTTAGGAATTGTAATGGATCTTTTTGAGTACGCACGTAATAACAATATGAAAAAAGAATCTCCGCTTGCCGCCAGGATGAGGCCAAGGACCCTTGAAGAGGTTGTTGGGCAGCAGCACATCATTGGTAGAGACAAGCTTCTTTATCGTGCAATAAAAGCAGATAAGCTTAGTTCAATAATATTGTATGGACCGCCAGGTACAGGAAAGACTACTCTTGCCAAGGTTATAGCAGGCACTACCAAGGCTGAGTTTACTCAGATAAATGCTACGGTTGCCGGCAAAAAGGACATGGAAGAAGTTGTTGCAACGGCCAAGGAAAATCTTGGAATGTACAACAAAAAGACCATTCTTTTTATCGATGAGATACATAGATTTAATAAGGGACAGCAGGATTATCTGCTTCCATTTGTTGAGGATGGAACTGTCATTTTGATAGGTGCTACAACTGAGAATCCTTATTTTGAGGTTAATGGTGCTCTTTTATCAAGGTCAGTTATATTTGAACTTAAGCCACTTTCAGCTGAGGATATAAAGCTTCTTATTGACCGCGCTGTAAATGATGAGCAGAGGGGTATGGGCTCCTATAAGGTCAAAATAGATGATGAAGCCAAGGACTTTCTTGCAGACATGGCTGATGGTGATGCAAGGCACGCTTTGACAGCTATTGAGCTGGGTGTTCTTACAACTGAGAGAAGTGAAGATGGTTATATCCATATTACAAGGGATGTGGCCATGGAATGTATTCAGAAGAAGGTTGCCAGGTATGATAAGGATGGTGACAACCATTACGATACCATATCTGCTTTCATAAAGAGTATGAGAGGCTCTGACCCGGATGCAGCAGTGTATTATCTTGCACGTATGCTTGAGGCCGGTGAAGATCCTAAGTTTATTGCCAGAAGAATGATGGTATGTGCCTCTGAGGATGTTGGTAACGCAGATCCTCAGGCGCTGCAGATGGCAGTTGCAGCATCTCTGTCAGCTGAAAGGCTGGGTATGCCGGAGGCGCGTATAACACTTGCACATGCAGCTACTTATATTGCTACTGCTCCAAAGAGTAATGCTGTAATATGCGCGGTGGATGATGCCATAAATGAAGTTCATAGCTCTGGCAATCTCCCTATTCCATCCCATCTGCAGGATGCACATTACAAATCTGCAGGTAAGCTTGGACACGGAATAGGTTATAAATATGCCCATGATTATCCTGATAATTATGTGGAGCAACAGTATCTCCCTTATGAACTAAATGGTAAGGAGTTCTACTCTCCATCAGGAAATGGTTACGAGAAAAAGATTCATGAGCATATGAAGGCATTGAAAAATAGAAATAAAAAGAGCGGAGATTAAATGAGGGAAGGTACAGGCAAAAAACATAGACGTAAAAGAAAATATAAGCAGACTAAGAAAAGCAAGGCATTATTAGGACTTGCTGGAGTATTTGGGGTTCTGGCTGTTTCCGTAGCAGCTGTTATGGTTATATATTTTGTGGCACTGCCTTTTTTCCAAAAAGATAGTGATGTAGCGGAGAATGCATCTTCGCTAGGCTCTTCAGATGAAGTGACAGAGGTTGTGGAAAAAGAAAAGGAGTATATTTACAGTGATACTGTGTCGCAAATTGTTAAATCAGGTAACACTGTATCGGAAGAACTTTCACAAAGGGCTACTGAGGTAGAACTTACCAGTGATAACACAGCTTCTTTTGCAACAATAGATTCTGTACTTATTGGCTCCGATGGAAAGGTAAACGTGACTGTTTCCTCAGAGGGCGTTCCTGTAAGTGACGATAAATATTACTATATTTTTGAAGAAGAGATATATGAGGATGGGATTAGCGCCGATGATGAAGCTATTACCAAGACCTACAAGGATGAGAATGTTTCTTTTTCTGTCGCATTAAATAACGGTAGTTCTGATACAAGACTTTTTTCCAAATTTGTAGTTGCGGTAAAAAAGGATGGCGAATATGTTACTGTTAGCAATGCCAGATTTATAGAGAATCCCGGAGCAATTGCAAGTTATAATTACAGTGGCATGAGCCAGAGCTCAATAAAGGGTATACTTGTAGACCCTCTTAGAGTTTCACAGCTTGCAGATCTCGGTGTTAATTATGCTACCTACAATATTCCACTGGCTAATATTCTTACAACCAGTGGTGGTATAACATATACATACTGCGGAGTTACCTATCATTTTAACTCACAGATAATTAGCGATTATGATTATCTTTTTACCTCGCTGAATAATATGGGAATTGATGTGGCTGCGATTATTCTTGATAATGCTTCAAGGTCAACCTTTGCAGAGTTCACCCATCCGGATGCAAGGTCTGGTGGTTCATCTCCTTATTATATGTTCAACGCCAGTGATGAAAGCGGCGTTAAGGCACTTGCTGCTGTCGCATCATTTTTGGCAAACCGATATTCCGGTTCAGGCCATGGCAAGGTAAGTATGTGGATCATAGGTAATGAGATAAATGCCAAGAAAGAGTATAACTGGATGAATACAACCAGCTTATCTACTTTTACCAAGGCTTACGCAGATGCCTTCAGAGTTTTTTATTATGCTATAAAAAGTGTTAATTCTGGCGCAAAGGTTTATATGCCTTTGGATCAGCAGTGGGACAGAAACCGAACCAATGCAGTGGATTTTGATGCCAGAGACTTTTTGGATATATTTGCTTCATATACCAGGGAGTATGGTGATTATGACTGGGGAAGTCGGATCGTAGCCATG
>JAZRKG010000136.1:0-38742 GCA_045646185.1 Butyrivibrio sp. | reverse complement strand
GTTGATGAGTTTCATCATGCGGCCGCGCCGACTTACCAAGGCCTTTTAAAAGCCTTTAAGCCACAAATATTATTAGGACTAACCGCTACACCTGAAAGAATGGATGGAAAGAGTATACTGGATTACTTCGATGGCAGAATTGCAGCAGAAATAAGGCTACCAGAAGCTATTGAGAGAAAACTATTATGCCCGTTCCAATATTTTGGTGTTTCTGATGAAACGGATTTGTCTGAAGTTAGATGGGTAAGAGGAGGCTATGATAGAAATGAACTGAGTAATCTTTATTCTCTGAATCGTGCTATTGCAGAAAAAAGAGCAAACCATATCATTAATTCTCTGAATAGATATGTTACAGATATGGATAATGTGCATGGACTTGGCTTTTGTGTATCTATAGAACATGCAAGGTTTATGAGTGAATATTTTAATAACAAAGGTATTTCCTCTGTGGCACTTACATCAGATTCTTCAGAAGAAGAGAGGAAGAACGCTAAAACAAAGCTTTTATCTGGAGAGATAAAGTTTATATTTGTAGTAGATCTTTATAACGAAGGAATTGATATTCCAGAGGTGGAGACAGTTCTTTTCTTGAGACCAACTGAATCTCTTACTGTATTTTTACAACAGCTTGGAAGAGGGCTTCGTTTATCTGATGGTAAGGAATGTCTTACAGTTCTAGATTTTATAGGTCAAGCTAATAAGAGGTATAACTTTGAAGAAAAGTTTGCAGCACTATTAGCCAATACCAATCACAGTGTGCAATATGAATTAAAACATGGATTTACTGCGCTTCCGAAAGGGTGTTATGTTCAACTTGAGAAAAAAGCATCTCAGGTTATTTTGAATAATATTAAACAGTCATTTGATAGTAGAGCAGGTCTTGCTTCTAGAATAGAGTCTTTTGAAGAAGACAGCGGATTAGAGTTAACGCTTAAAAATTTCTTACAGTACTATCACTTAAATATTTATAGTATTTATTCAAAGTATTCATTTAAGCGACTTTGTGCAGACGCAAGAGTGATTGATAATTTTGAGGAATCACTTGAGGAAAAGCTAACAAAGGCTTTTTCTAAAATAATAGCAATTGATTCTTACAAATGGATTCAATATTTGATAGATACATTGCCAAGGATTAACACTATTGACATTGATGCATTGCCTATGGTTGAGAAACGAATGCTTCAGATGTTTTATGTAACAGTATGGCAAAATACGGTGGAAGATTGGAATGCTATAGAAGTTAAGCATAACTTAGCAGAGCTTTGTAACAGTAAGAATATGCTTAGTGAACTGTTAGATATTCTCAGATATAATCTTGAAAAAATAGACGTTGTTGGAGGAAAGGTTGATCTAGGATTTGATTGTCCATTGGATTTGTATTGTACTTATACCAGAGACCAAATTTTGGTAGCTATGGATTTCATGAAACCACAGACAATCAGAGAAGGTACTAAATGGCTAGAAGATAAAAAAGTTGATGTTTTCTTTGTTACCTTAAATAAGTCAGATAAGGATTATTCTCCTTCAACGATGTATAAAGATTATTCTATCAATGAAGAGTTTTTCCACTGGCAGAGTCAAAGCACTACATCAGATACTTCTCCAACTGGTCAGAGATATATTAACCATGCACGAGAAGGTAGTAAGATATTGCTCTTTGTCAGGGAGTTTAAAAAGGATATTGCTGGAGCTGCGCCATATACTTATCTTGGTACAGCCAAATATGTAAGTCATTATGGTAGTAGACCAATGAGTATTACGTGGCATTTGGACAATCCAATTCCTGCAAAATATATTAAGAAAACAAGCAAGTTGGAAGTGGGTTAATACTTAGTAAAGTAGTTTTAAGGGGCATATATGATAGCAATTAAAGAGTTTAACTATTCAAGTTCAGACATCAGAATGATGAGCTATTGGCAGTATTCAACAAACTGGCCAATAGTTTATATCATGCACAATGAGACAGATGCTTACGTTGGAGAAACCTTAGATGGAATCAGGAGAACCAAACAGCACCTGGAAGAGAAGACAGATACTGACTATAAGCTTATCTGCATGATGACAGATAAGAATTTTAACAAATCAGTTGCCCTTGATATGGAATCTTTTTTGATAAAGTATATGGGTGCTGATGGAAGATTCCGTCTTCATAATGGAAATGCTGGAATTGTAGATCATAACTATTTTAACCGTGATATTTACAGAGATGAGTTCAAGTACACCTGGTCACAGCTTATAGAAAAAGGCTTGGCCAAACATACAATAGATGAAATTGAAAATCTTGATCTCTTTAAGTATTCACCATATAAATCCCTTACCTTTGAGCAGGAAGATGCTCTTAGCGATATATTAAAGACTATTGAGGATAACTATAACAGAGGTACAGATAAAAAGCTTATAGTTGTTAATGGAGAGGCTGGGACAGGAAAAACTATTCTGGCTGTATATTTGATGAAGATATTTAGGGAGATAGCTGACGGAAGCCTTGGTCTTTATCAGGAAGAAGATGAGATTGACAGACTTGAGCTGTTAAATGAATTTGCTCAAAGAATTGGAAAGCTTAAGGTTGGCTTTGTTGTTCCAATGCAGTCACTACGTGAGTCTTTAAAAAATGTATTTGATAATGTTGATGGATTATCATCAGATATGATACTCAGGCCAACGGATGTCGTGAATGATTATTATGACCTGCTTGTAGTAGATGAAGCTCATAGATTGCACAGAAGAGCATACTTATCACATTATCCAACTTTTGATGATGCCAATGATAAGCTCGGTCTGAACAAAGATGCTACAGAACTTGACTGGATTATTAAGAGTAGCCGTATGCAGCTTATTTTCTATGATTCAGAACAGTCAGTTCGCCCTTCTGATATTCAGCGTGCACAGTTTGTCAAGCTAATATCAGATTATATGTGCAAGGAGATAAAACTTTCATCCCAGCTTAGATGCAAGGGAGGCAATGATTATATTGATTATGTAAAATCTGTCATTTATGAAAAGGCAGATGTAAGACGAACAGGCTTTGGCGATTATGATGTCAGAGTTTTTGATGATCCAAATGAAATGATTACTGCAATTAAAAACAAGAATGATGAAATAGGCCTATGCAGAACTGTTGCAGGATATGGTTGGAAATGGAAATCAAATACAGATAAAAAATTCTACGACATCACTTTTGGAGATAAAGGATATAAGTGGAATACTGAATCCACAGATTGGATAAACAGCGAAAATTCTATAAATGAAATAGGATGTATTCATACTGTTCAAGGTTATGATTTAAATATTGTTGGTGTAATATTTGGCCCTGAGATTAGGTTTGATCATGAGTTAAAGACTATTATGATTGATAAAACCAACTATTATGATCATCTCGGAAAGACTAAGGATATCGATGAACTGAAAGGGTTTATCCAAAATATTTATGTAACATTGATGACTAGAGGTATCCGTGGCACCTATATTTACGCTTGCGATCCAGGCCTTCAGGCATATTTAAAAAAATACTTTTAATGGAGAATTACAATGACTTTCGAAGAAACCTGTTATCGAATTGCAAAGTTCACAGAAGATAGGGATTGGGATCAATTTCACAGCCCTGAGAATCTTGCAAAATCAATTGCTATAGAAGCAGGAGAACTCCTGGAATGTTTTCAATGGAGCTCCGAAGCTGATGATGAAGCTCTTAAGGAAGAACTTGCAGATGTGATGAACTACTGCATTCAGATGGCTCAGAAAAAGGGCTACGACATTTGTGAGATCCTTAATAGCAAAATAGATAAGAATGAAAAGAAGTATCCTGTTGATAAGAGTAAGGGCATCAGCACCAAGTATGATAAGCTGTAAATAGATAGGGAGTATCATAATAAGGTAAAAAATGAAAACAGTTAACGTAGTCGCAGCAATCATTTGCGACAATTACAAAAATAAAACTAAAATATTTGCAACTCAGCGAGGATATGGCGAGTACAAGGATGGCTGGGAATTCCCTGGAGGAAAGATTGAGGAAGGCGAGACGCCAGAGGAAGCTCTTGTACGCGAGATCAGGGAAGAGCTTGGCGCAGAGATAGAGGTTCATGATCTTATAGATGTCATTGACTATGACTATGAGACGTTTCATCTTCACATGAACTGTTACTGGGCTACTGTTAGTGCAGGAAAGCTACAGCTCCTTGAACACGAGGCTGCAAAGTGGCTTGAAAGAGATGCTCTTGGCAGCGTTGCCTGGCTGCCTGCAGACCTGGCTCTTATACCAAAGATTGCCGCAGACCTTATTGATAAGAACGTTGAGTATTACGACAAAAACGCAGACTCTTTTTTTGAGGGAAGCGTAAATGCTGATATGTCATATACAAGGGATAGTTTTATTTCTTTTCTCCCCCAAAAGGCACATGTACTGGATGCCGGTTGCGGAAGCGGCAGGGACAGCAAGGCCTTTTTAGACAAAGGATTTGAGGTAACCGCTTTTGATGCTTCAAAAGAGATGTGCAAAAAGGCATCAGAATACATAAATCATGAGGTTTTAAACCTGCGGTTCGAAGATATCTCTTTTGACAAAGAATTCGATGGAATCTGGGCTTGTGCATCACTGCTGCATGTACCGATGGATAGCCTTCAGAGCATTATGGGCAGGCTGTGTTCAGTGCTAAAGGATGAGGGCGTTATCTATGCGTCTTTTAAATACGGAGACGGCACGAAGGTGCGCGGCGAGCGCGTATTTAGCGACTTTGATGAAAAGAGTGTGGTACCTCTTTTTGAAAATGCCGGTTTATGTATTGTCTGTAATGAGATTGGTTCAGACAGCAGACCAGGCAGAGAGTCCGAAAAGTGGATAAATGTTATAGCTATGAAGAAAAGCCAGCCCGTGTAAGGCTGGCTTTAACATTATTGCATTTCTTTTTTTATTTCTTCCTGCATAAAGGCTATGATCTTGGGATTTTGCATCATCTTGATGGCTTCCACTGCGCATTGATAGATCATGGCCATTTGTCTGGAAGATGGGTCGTTTAGATCACATTTTTTGTATAAGGTCTCAAAGTGTTTTATAGCCTGCTCGGCAACACTTGCAGAGATGATCATTCCGTTGCAATACAGTGTTCCGGTTTCAGGGTCAAACCTGGATTCTTCATATTTTGTCTGAGCAAACTGTCCAGCGCCCATTGAGGCTGCAAGCTGGTTGATTAAATCGTTTCTATCTGCCATAACAAATCCTTTCCGGTGGAACTCGACAGAGTTCATTTAAGTTTTTATACACCACAATTTTAGCCGACTAAACGAAATTTTGATATTAAATAGATATAAAATAATTGTAAACTGGGAAGGGACTTCTATTTTTCTTATAATTACAATATAATGAAGCAAAAGATAGTACAAATAACAGGAGGGTACAATTATGACAGGACCTATGGACAAGTTATTTGGTAACACACCTTTTGATTTTGACGATGACGGCAAGATAGATGCAGCAGAGTGGGCATATATCAACGATACGATTTTTTCAGACGAAAGTGACTCTTCGTATGATGATGACGAAGACGAGGATTATTAATTCGTCTATTTTTCAGTTAGTTGCTCGTATTACCTGCAGTGCGACCGCTTTTCAATCAGCAGATACTTTAGAAGCAGGCAAAAGTATGCAGAGAGAGAAGGTATTGTTATCGAATTGAACTGTTAAATTGCCATCATACTTTTCTGCAATTTCTTTGATACTGCTTAGTCCAAAGCCATGATTTAGAGTATCTTCCTTTGATGAAACCGGAAGACCATTACTAAATGCAGGAGTATTTGTGCTGGGATTTTCTTCTTTGATTACAATAAAATCATTTTTTCTAAAGATTTTCAGGCTGATTATTTTGGCGGCGTCATAATCCGGTTTTTGCAGACATTCTCTTGCGTTATCCATAATATTTCCAAGCATTACATAGAGATCTACATTCTCCATTTTGCTCAGCAATCTGCCGTCTGCAATACAATGCAGTTCTATACCTGACTGTGAGCACAGGCTATATTCCTGCGTGAGTATTGTGTCCAGAACAGGGTTATTTGTATGAATGTAGCTGTCAAATTTTTCTGCAACATTTCTTAGTTTTTCTATTGCATCACTCCCGGTATTATTATCTGAAAGACAGGAAACATAATGCTTCAGATCATGACATTTTTTGTTGAGTTCTTCCTGATTTATGGAAGCCAGCTGCAGCTGCTGTTCTCTTATGTAATATATCTTTTTACTATATTCAAGTTCGAGTTGCAGAGTAAGCCTGTTTTCCACTTCATTTTTCGTTATTATGTATATAAAAAAGGCCAGTTCTGTCATGGTTAGTGAGATAAAAAGCATGTCATTAATCTCTTTTTTAAACAGACTATGAGAGAGTATCACAATGGAAGCTGCATTTATAAATACAAAGAATGCGATGGAACGTCCTGATAGTGAGCAGGATAGTTCTTTATTGTCTGACAGACTTATCTGGATTATAAAAAGAAAGCATATTATTATTCCATATACTATAAATAGCTGGGCATTTACCTGTGAGGCCATGGTAATACGTTCTTTGGGAATTGTAAATTTGTTTACCATCAGATAGAAATTTAAAGAGAATTCATGTAGCAGTGTTACGGCAGTTGATAAAAAAATACTGTCAATTGTTTTATAGCCTATAGCAGCACCAACTATGAGGTATGAAAACAGGAATGTAATTATACTTCTAAAGGAGTCCCAGATCTTTATGGAGAGTTCTCCGTTAAGATTAAAGGACAGGAATATGACAGCTGCTGATAGTAACAGCCCTATGGATGCTGTTACCAATAAGGCTTTGTAGTTAATAAAATCTCTTTTTTTAATTAAGATTATCAGGCATAGAACTAATAAAAGAAGTAAGCTTATTATTCTGTATATCATAAATGACTCCTAAAGATTTTCTACATAATTGGACAGGGCTGACAAAAACTCTTTTTTTCTGGGACGACTGATGGATATATTGTCATTACCTATCGTTAATATGTTATTGCTGATGGACTGAACATGGCGGAGGTTGACCAGATAGCAGTTGTTGCAGCGAACAAAATTGCAGTCAGCATATTGTTCCTCCAGCAATCTCATAGAACTGGCTTTTATCGGGTAAGTGTCGTGCAGAGTGTGCAAAAGGAAGTTATGTTTGGCAACTTCAAAATATAGTATCTCTGAAATGGGAACCATTATGGTTGCTTTGCCGGTATTAACCAGGACAGTTTTTTCCGGAGCTCTGCTTTCAAGAGCATGAAGAGCTCTGGAAAGTGAGAATGTAATAGTTTTGTAGTTGACCGGCTTTAAAATATAATCAAAGGCCTGGACTTTATATCCCATTAATGCATATTGAACAAGGCTGGTAATAAAAATAATGATCACCTTATCGTCAAATTCGCGGATTTTTTTGGCAACATCAATTCCATTAAATCCGGGCATCTGTATATCGAGCAGTATAATATCGTAGATGGGCTTGTAACCATCGAGAAAATCGTTTCCTGTATAAAAATCTCTTATTTCTACACCTAAAGAAGACTCTCTGAAATAATCAGACAGAATGTTGTTTAATTCTTCATGAATGTTCTTTTCATCTTCAACAATTGCGATCGTCATATTAATTGCCCCTTATGTAAGTATTATAAACCACTTGATAAAGCCAATGAAACGGAAAAAATGACAGTTTGTGCATGAAAAAATACAGAGTGTGCATAGTCCGTTGAAGTGAAAATTTCCGAGTTCTATTATCCCATTTAGAAAGTAAATTATTTAGTTAATTTACAAAAAAGGGAAAGGGAAGGTAGATAATGAAGAAGAAAACTTTAACGAGGTTACTTGCAACAACTGGCGCAATTGTAATTGGGGCGTCAACAGCAGCTTGCGGAAATTCAACCAATGTCGCAGAAGTAGCGCTTGAAGAAACAGGAGAGGACATTTCAGAGTACCCATTGAAAACTGAAGAAAAGGGTAGTGGAGATGTGAAATGGACTGAGGAAACCACAAGTGATGGCTGGATAAAGGTTGTAAACGAAGGTGGAAAAACCCTTGGATATTCACCAGACTCTGGAGTATCAATTATTCAGAGCGACGGATATGCATTTAAGGATCTGAATCAGAATGGAAAGCTTGATGCATATGAGGACTGGCGTCTTGATTCCAAAACAAGAGCTGTAGATCTTGCAAATCAGCTCCCTGTGGATCAGATCTTTGGCCTTATGCTTCATGGTGACATGGGAAGTATTGAAGCAGATGGATCCGACGCTACAAATCGTGATGGCGACAAGTTTAGTGATCTGATGGAAAAGGGTGTAAGAAGCGTATTAAACAGAAGTGCTGGAAGCACAGATAATAAGCTTTTTGCAACATGGAATAATAATGCTCAGGCAACTGCAGAAGCTCTGGATTATGGCGTTCCTGTAAGCATTTCATCAAATCCGGGTATTGAATATGTAAATGACCTTGCACTTGCAGCGACTTTTAGTCCTGATGTTGTAAAAGAGACATTTATAGCAGCATCTCAGATGTATAGGGCAATCGGTGTATCAACACTTCTTGGACCACAGGCAGATCTTGCTACAGAGCCAAGATGGAACCGAATTGATGGAACATTTGGTGAAGATCCTGCGCTGGTAACAGACATGATCAATAGCGCAATATCAGGACTTCAGTCAACATATTCTGAAGACGGTACAGATGAAGGCTGGGGAAGTGATAGTGTTATTGCAATGATGAAGCATTTCCCGGGTGATGGTGCAGGTGAGGCAGGAAGAGAATCACATTCTGAATCAGGAAAATATACTGTATATCCTAATGATGGTTTTGAGACTTTGCTGATACCTTTTGTCGATGGCGGACTTAATCTTGCCAGCGATACAGGAGAATCTGCAGCAGCCATGACATCATACTCCATTGCTTACTCATCTACAAATGCATACGGAGATCTTGTCGGAAGTGCATTCAGTACATATAAACTAGGTTTATTGAGAAATGATTATAACTATGACGGACTGCTTTGTTCTGACTGGTTTATCTTAAAGGATTATACACCAGGTGGAGATCTTGCAACTCCTTGGGGAATGGAGGATGCAACAGAGGCAGAGCGTATGGCTGCTGCATTCACTGCAGGACTTGACCAGATTGGTGGCTGCAACTCAGCTGATTTTGATGGTGCTTACAAGATTATGAAAGAAGAACTTGGCAAAGAGGAAGCTGAAAGTGTTATAAGAAATGCTGCCATGCATATTACACTTACATATTTCAAGGCTGGTCTATTTGAAAATGCATATGTAGATACAGAAAATGCGGATGCTGTAGTAAACAGTCTCAAGTCATCTGACAGGGCAGCTGAAATTGAAGCTTCAACTGTAGTAATGCTTAAAAACAGCGACAATACTATCAGCTCAGATAATGCATCTAATGGAAAACTGACAGTATATGTTCCTATGGTTTATTCAGAAGGCGGATGGGGATCAGTTGCAGGTTGGAGCCTTCCGGTTGATGAGGCAGAGCTTTCACAGGTATACAACATTGTTACAGATACCCTTGGAGAGCCAACAGGTGATGCTGATTCAGACGGCAATCCAACATATACATCACAGGACATTATCAGAGCATCAGCAGATGAACTCGCTGAGGTGGATATGGCACTGTGCATTATAAATAACCCTATTAATGCAGGAAAAGAATCAACAGGCTTTGGTTATGACGGTACAAGTTATTTCCCTATTTCACTTCAGTATGGTGATTATACTGCTGATTCAGAATCAGTTAGAAGACAGTCACTTTCTGGAAATACTTCTACTGTAGAGATTAATGATCCTTATGGTGGATCAACATCTATTACCAAAGAGAACAGATCATATTTTGGAAAATCTGCTCAGATTACCAATTCATACGATCTCGATGCAGTGCTAAATGCTGCTGACAATATTCCTGAAACAGCAAAGCTTGTTGTATGTGTTAATGCAGATGCACCTATGATTTTCTCTGAATTTGAAGACAAAGCAGATGCAATCCTTATGGGATTTGGAATCAACAACAGTACTTTCCTTGAAATTGTTAATGGCAATGTTGAGCCATCAGGTCTGCTTCCTTTGCAGATGCCTGCAAATATGGAAACAGTAGAAGCACAGGCAGAAGACACACCAAGAGACATGGAGTGCTACGTAGATTCAAATGGAAATACCTATGATTTTGGATTTGGATTAAATTACTCTGGAGTTATTTCTGATGAAAGAACTGCCACATATTGCGTAGATCCTGTACTTGAGCTGACTAATAAATAAAATAACGGGGGTTAGTATGAAACGAAGACTACTGGAGAGAATAACAGCAGTTTCTTTCATGGCTCTTTCAACTATCCTTTGCATGGCTTGCTCTTCAGACATGCAAAGTGATAGCAAAGAGATAGAAGCTGTTAATGTTTCAGACGAGGTAAAAGAAGTACGAAATGCAGAAAATGAAATTGTTTCTGTAAAATCTTATGGATTTGTTGATTTGGAAGGGGCAAAAACATCTGCAATAATTGTTGAATACAATGAAGAAGTTTTGGCATCATCCGTTGATATATCAGATTTTGATGTGATGGATTATGTTATTTATGAGGAATCTAAAGCAGGTTTTGATGAAGTAATAGAACTTGATGGTGATGATGAGGCCGGTAATGAGGGCATGCCTGTAAAAGTATATGTTAATACTGAACCTGAAGTTTCTTTGGATGGAGGAACCGAAAAAGGAAGATATGTAGTAATAGAAGTAAACACTGACTATATGCTTACAGGTGAAAACCTGGTATATACAGCAAGTATGATGGCTGGCGTTACGCAGGTGGGGGAAGTGCAGACTGAAAGCCTGTCAATTCTTCCTTCCGATTCCGAAATCTCCAATTACACCGTAGAAGAGGTGACTTATACAAATGATTGGGGAGAACATAATGAAACTGTTATAACAACTGATAAAGATTCAATTATTCTTCCTGAATTTAGTGAGGGATCTGGCTGGACATTAAATTATATTGGTGACGGCGCGTTTGAAGCTCATGACTGTTACAGCGAATATACTGGTGAATATGTTGACTTTGAAATGCCTTATTCCATATATGTTCCAACAAAAGAAGTTCTTGAAGCTAATAAAGGAAATGTGGCGCTTGTAGTTCATATGGAACATGCCGGTTCAAATGACACAGATCCAATGGCGGCAATTACTTCTTCCAAGGCAGCAGTAAAGTTGTCATCAGATAAGGTGCAGAGTGAAAACCCTGCAATCATAATTGTTCCTCAGATAGAGGAGAGCAGACGTTCCACAAACGATTATGATGCTTCCAGCGAAGCCAATACTGCTGTATGGGAATTGCTTGATGCCATAATTGAAGAATATTCAGATTACATAAATACAGATAGAATTTATGGTACCGGTCAGTCCATGGGTGGAATGACTATTCTGAATATGGCAGCCCAAAGAGACAACTTTTTTGCGGGAATAGCGGTGGTTGGTGCTCAATGGTCAAACAGCTATAATAAGGAATTTCAGAACAATGGATCTCCGGCGCGAACTCCTGAAAATGATCCAATATCTTTTAATGGCTTCGGCCTTGATAGTGAGAACTATCAGAATTGGTACTACATGGTATCTGATGATAATATTATGGTTCATACCTGTGCAGAAGATCCTATGGCAACAGGTGAATGGCAGGCGCTTGCTGATTATTTTGAGGCAGCAGGTGTGACTATTGCCCATGATTCATGGAATCCATATCTTGATTTGGACGAGCAGTATGAGAAGGATAAGGCACTTACTTCTATTGATACATCAGAAGCAGGTACAGGAATATTCTGGAGTGAGTTTAACCATGGAGATCATATGGCTACATGGAAATATGGTTACCAGCTTGATTATCCTTTTGAATGGCTTTTTTCTCAGAATAGAGCTACTGAGGAAGCAAGAGGCAAGCTTACAAAACTTGGCAACGAATGGCTTGGCAGAGACGAAAGCGGAGTAATTGTATCAGGATCTGGAACAGCAGGATTAAACTCTGCTCAGTATACTCCAAGAGGAGCAAGCGAGGCCTTTGTTGAAGGCTGGACACCTGTAAGTGCAACAATTGCACTGATAGATGCAATTCCTGAAAGCGTTTCTCAGGAAAATATGCGTGATGTCAAAAGTGCATACAGCGCATATCAGTTACTTAGCGATGAGGAAAAACAGCAAATCTCAAATAGCGATATTCTCATGCAGGCAGTTGATGATCTTGGTATTGAATAATTATTTGCCGGTAGCTGATGTTGACGATAAGTCACTCAGATAAATGCTAACATGGTCAGGCGAAAGGGGAGTGTATGCTCCCTTTTCGCTTTTTTATCGAGAATATGGCGATGTGGTATATATACGCAATATAGTATAAACTTCTGGTTATAGTTTTTTTATAGAATGTTTTCTTTAACTTTGACCGGGAGTGTTATACAATCTCTTTAACGGGGTTGCCACAGAAGCAACCAAATACATTTAATCCGGTCGGTTTGGCCGGATTTTTTCTTTTAGATATTTACTGATAGCGGAGAGATAACGGAGATTAGCTCTTTTTCAAAGCCTGTTTTTATAGTGCATGGGCTGGAGGATTCCCTTGTAGATGTTTTCTATTCAAGAAGGGCAAGGGCCGTCTATAAGGATTGTCAGCTTGTAGAGATTCATGGTGACCATGGCTTTATCAGAAGCGGCTTTTGGCGAAGGCTTTTTTTACCAAATCATGCAAATAGATAGTTGTATCTTGCGATTACCATCGTTTATTCTTGTGTGTTTTAACGTTATCATATTTGTAAGATAACAGTTTTCAGGATAGGGAGACAGTAGCGATGAGAAAAATCAATGTTAAAAACAGAATATTCGCTTTAGTTATTGCTTTTGGCATGGGTGCTGCTTTGTTTATGTCTTCGCAGGTAAGCATTTATGCGGAGGCTGAAGTTACCTCTTTTACCGGAAGTGCATCTGTAGTGGTAAACAACAACGTTCCTGAGTTTACGGAAGATGAGATAACCACAAGTTCTTATGAGAGCTACGGAGAGTTGGATTCTCTTGGAAGGGTAACGACTGCAATGGCTTGCATTGGACAGAATCTGATGCCAACTACTGAGCGAGGCTCCATTGCTGACATTCGTCCTACCGGATGGCAGCAGAACAAGTATCCTGGAATCGTTGATTCGGATCCTCCGTATCTGTACAACAGGTGCCATATGATCGGCTATCAGCTGACAGGCGAGAATGCTAATGAGAAGAATCTTCTTACCGGCACGAGGTACATGAATGTGGAAGGTATGCTGCCTTACGAAAATGAGGTGGCTGAGTATATAAGGAACACAGGCAATCACGTTATGTACAGGGTTACTCCTGTTTTTGAAGGCAGTAATCTGTTGTGTGACGGCGTGCAGATTGAGGCGTATTCCGTAGAGGATGGCGGCCGCGGTGTTAGCTTTAACGTGTTCTGCTACAATGTGCAGCCTGGGGTTGAGATCAATTATGCTGATGGCAGTAACGAGCTGGCGGAAGATACTGATGAGGCTGAGACTTTTGTGCTTGAGATGACAGGGGGAACTTCAGAGTCTTCAGGTGAGAATGTTTCAAGGTCTATGCCTGGTGCATCCGGGGATTCAGATGCCAGTTATGTTCTTAATACGAATACTAAGAAGTTTCATTATCCCTATTGCTCAAGCGTTTCGGATATGAAGGAAAAGAACAAGGAGTACAGCAACAAGAGCCGCGAGGAGATAATCGCGGATGGGTATACTCCTTGCAAGAGATGTAATCCGTAGGGGACTAAGCTGGAAAGTCATGCGGAAACGTTGAGCTTTTAGATGAATTTCGTGGGAATTTGGCTCGGTATTGGTATTGCGTTCGAGAATATTGTTTAAAATGTTAATTTCATACGGCCTATAAAGGAAAAATGATATCTGAGCGGTAATGATTTTTTTTCATTACCGCTCAGGTTGTTTGTGAGCTTTCGAAGCGGTAATTGAAGAAGAGTTTAAAGGCTATTTCGTAATGAAGATAGTCCGAAAATTGTTTTTAGATGTGAAATTTACCGCCTGGAGAATATCATTTGTTTATGAGCGGTAGGAAAGTTAAAAGACTTTAATCATTTTGGACTACAATTTACCGCCTGCAGAGAAGTATTCTCCCCTGAGCCGTAGCGTCAAAAAATGATTACGGCTCCAAAACTAATAATTGCTTTGCAGCGGTAGAAATTGCGCGGAAAAACGAGCATACTACAAGGAAAAATTGAATATTGCTTTCGCATGAAGTATGTTAGCATTTTTATATATAAAGTTGATAACGATAGATGTTGAATAGTAACAGCGAAACGGTTGAGTTGAAAAAATGATGTTGTTTTTTGATTTAGTATGGTATTATTTATGTATAAAGGTGCTACCGATAGACGGTTAGCTCCATTTATAGTTTCAGATCAAAAAGACCGGAACTTGGCTGAAGTTGAGCGGTCTTTTTTGATGCTTATTTTTGAATACTCGTGTAAATACTGATTATTGTTACAATGATACTGATAACTGTAACTACAATACTCACAAGAGTTAGTTTTATTTCTAACACCAAGTTAGCCCTTCTTAAGATTTCTCATACATATCCCTCACAACAACTGAGAGTTCTCGGATAAATCCGGCAAAGAGCCGACCGCCTACCGAAAATGGCTTGATAGTAAAACTAAATTCTACATAGCGAAAACCTAGGAATTATGCAGATTTTAATTCTACTTTTTCTCTATTATCAATAGTTAAAAATTAGTATATAATGCCTTCATAGTCACATTTTTTAAGTTTTTCTGCATGCCTAACAGGCATCTGGAAAAAAGTGTGCAGGACTAAATTCCACATGCCTTTGGTGAAAGACTAAATTCTATGCAGTGAAACTTGCCTGTGTGATCTATGGTTTTATTTTACTAATGCTGGTATCAGGGTTACATCATCTGCAGGTATCTCCTTGAGACCTAATGCTTGGTGTAGCCTGTTATCCAGCAGTAAAAGCGATATCTCATACGGACTGTGTCCGTTCAACATATCCCTTTTCTCGCTGTTGATGTGGTTAAGAAGTAGCAGCGTCTTTGCATCGTCCATCTTTTCAAAAGAAGACTTCTTAGGCAGTACATACCGGATATACTCGTGATTCTTTTCTAATGCACCTTTTTGATCTGAGCGATTAGGATCACAGTAATATATTCTTGTTCGGATTTCGCCATACTGATCAGCTTCAAGTATTTCAGGATATTGGAATTCGCTGCCGTTATCAGTAAGTATTACTTCAAAGAGTTTTTGAAACAGTTCTATACCAAGTGCTTCAGTTAAATAATCAAAAACTCTTAGAACCTCCGCCTGAGTCTGCTCTTTGAGCAGGAACATGAGCATAAGGTTACAGCTTCTGAACAACATAGTCAGAAAACAGGGCTTGGTTCCTTTTCTGCCTTCAACAGTATCCATTTCAACTATGTTTACCGGATGCTCTTTCTCAATAAAAGCGAGAAAGTCTTTGTAAGTACGGCCTTTTCTGAATGCTCTTTCCTTAATTGGAGTTTCCGTGGAACTTTTACGCTTTTTATACTTAACCTTGCGCCTCAGATCCATATTTTTGATGTCAAAGAGGCCTTTGTCAATATATGTATAAATCGTCCTCTTGGAGCAACTAAGATCATCTGCATGCGTTACATAAATATGAGCTATAGACTGTCCCTTTTTTATCAATGGGGTAAGGATTTCATTCATTTCCTGTATATGGCCAGGATCCTGATTTATGCCTTCTCTACATGATACAAGAAGATCTTCATATGAATCTTGGGCATACTTGGATGAGTACATAAGGTGCTCTAGATTACAATTGGCAATCTTATAGCAGCCATTACATACATATGGTGGTTTGGACAACTTGGAGCACTTGCGTGGCTCATAAAGCTTACAAATGTCAGCACAACGATACTTTATACATTTTACACAAAGAGTCTGGCAATCATTGTCGCCACACATATGGTGCATTTTGCAAATGCTTGCTCTTGGGTTGTTAGGATCATGATTGTTGGCACAGGGAATAGGTGCAAAGTTCTTGGACTTCCTATCAGCAATGTAAGAGTGTTTTCTGACCTCCTTTGATATGGTACTGGGATCTTTATCTATTGCTCTGGCAATGGTTCTAAATGAATCACCATTGTTAAGTCCCTGTTCTATCTTGTTCCTTGCTGATAGATCCATGTGCTTTTGATTGCCTTTGGGTCTATTATCATTCATCTTATCTCTCTTTCTACACAGGCAGGCAATCAACTGCCTGTCTATAATACAAAAAGATAAGAAAAAATATAAGTAAAAATTTATCGTGTAAGACTTATTTCTACGTACGTAGAATTTAGTGATGCAATGTAGAATTCAAAATAGCAATTAACCCCTACCGAAAATGTTAGCACCAAATAAAATCATATAGAACATGTGTTTGTTATGTAATAATTATTATTTCACCTTGAAATATTTCAAATATTTCAAATAAAGTCTATTTTTAATTCCCGGCGTAGCCCTCATGAAGAAGTGGTATACTAAAAGCAATAATGTTGGTATTATTTTGAGGGGGCAACTTTGAAAAGGAAAACAATTCTTACAAAAGTGCTGATTGCGTCCGTGCTACTGGCGGGGTGCGGAAACGTTGAGGTTGTAGATGCTGATGTAAGCCAGGAGACAGGCAGTGGAGAGACCAGGGCTACAGACGGTAGTGAACTGGATGTTGTAGACTCTGCAGGTGCTCAGACGGCTGCTGGCAGCGTGGCCGGGCCTGTAGATGAGGGCGATGAAGTTTTTTACAAAACAGCTCAGCTTGATGATAGTAATGAACTGCATCTAGTTATGGTTGGGGATATTCTTTTACACACTCCCGTTGAAAATGCTGCATATGACGAGAATTCTGGCACTTATGATTTCCATTTTATTTTTGAAGAAACTAAAGATTTGATTTCTGAAGCTGACGTTGCGCTGGTAAATCAGGAGGTTATTATTGGCGGCGAAGAGCTTGGAATATCAGGGTATCCCAGCTTTAATGCTCCCTATGCTATAGGAGATGCTCTCCATGATACCGGCTTTGACGTGGTATGCCATGCTACCAATCATTGCCTGGATAAGGGAAGGCGAGGAATACTAAACACAATTTCATTCTGGGATGAGAACTATCCGGATATGGAATACCTTGGAATCAATGATAGTCAGGCGGATCAGGATACTATTTTTTACCTGGAAGAGAATGGTATGCGTATTGCGATACTAAACTACACCTATGGAACCAATGGAATCGCGATTCCTTCTGACATGCCTTATGCAGTTGATATGCTTGAAAAAGATTCTGTGATATCCGATTTGCAGGAAGCAGAGGAAAATGCTGACTTTACCATTGTATGCCCGCATTGGGGAACTGAGTATTTGCTTGAAACTTCCAAGGAGCAGGAGTACTGGAGTGAGATCTTTGAGCAGAACGGCGCAGATCTTGTCATTGGTACACATCCTCATGTGATAGAGCCTGTAGAGATGCGTGATAGCGGGATGCTGGTCTATTATTCTCTTGGGAATTTTGTTAACTGGACTTCTGGTACTGGCACAGGCGTTGCCAATCGTATGGTCGGCGGTATGGCAGATGTTACGCTTGCAAAGGACGCCTCAGGAAAGGTTTATATAAAGGACTATGGCATTACAGCACTGGTCTGTCATGTGACATCCCAAAAAGAGGGCGTTGTAGTGTATTCTCTATCTGACTATTTTGAGGACCTTGGATTGACAAATGAGATTCGAAGTCAGGATTCGTCTTTTAGCTATTCCTACTGCGTAGAGCTCTGCAACACGGTGTGGGGCAACAGCTGGGAGTGATAGGCAAATGGTCCCCAGGGACGGGGTTAGTGGTTCATTTCAACCCACAAAAGCAAACGAAAAGGACAACGACATGAAAATATTATTACTTGAAGATGATGCATCTATAGGAATGGGCCTGGAAATGGGCGCAGATGACTATATCTGCAAGCCTTTCAGAGTCAATGAACTCATAGCCAGAATCAAGGCAGTTCTCAGAAGGTCTTGAATACAGGCTTCTCTTAACATTTATCAATAACAGGGGACAGATTCTTACCAGAAACAAGCTACTGCAGGACATGTGGGATGTGGACGGCGATTTTGTAAATGACAATACACTTACAGTCTATATCAAAAGACTTAGAGATAAGATAGAAAAGGATCCGGCAAATCCTGTATAAGGAAAAAGTTAGAATGATGGAGACTCAGGGATATGATATGGAGATGTTTGTATAATAAATGCGCAACTAAAACTAACAAATTCTGGCTAAAAATGTACGCTTTGGTTGGTGGACAGATGGTAGACGAGCGGTTATTCTTGTGTTAAGAATAATTGCAAAGGTGGGAATAGTATGAGAAAACATTACTTGGACAACATCAGATGGATCACCGTTGTAATCGTTGTCGGCTACCATGTGTTTTATATGTATAATGCCGAAGGCATTCCCGGAGTGGTTGGGAATATATCCGGATTGAAGGTGCAATACTGGGATGCTTTCCAATATCTGACATTTCCATGGTTTATGTTTCTTTTATTCATAGTGTCCGGTATAAGTTCCAGGCTTTATCTTGAAAAACATACCGATAAAGAGTTCTTTAAGAGCAGAACAACGAAACTGCTTGTCCCTTCCACAATTGGGCTTTTTGCATTCCAGTTTATCCAGGGGTATTTTAATACAAGATTATCTAATGCCATGAATGTTATGAAGACGGTACCTGCACCTATAGCATTTTTGATCATGGCTGTAAGTGGTATCGGAGTACTTTGGTATATTCAGCTTCTCTGGGTTTTCAGCGTAGTTCTTATTCCTGTAAGAAAGATTGAAAAAGACAGGCTGTGGAAACTTGCCGGGAAAACAAATATCATCGTAATCATTCTTATGGCTGTCCTTGTTTTTGGAGCAGCACAGATTTTAAATACGCCCATCATCTGCGTATACAGGTTCGGCTATTATGGAATCGCTTTTTTACTTGGATATTTTGTCTTTTCCCATGATGAGGTAATTGATGTTTTAAAGAAAAATGCCATCTGGCTGACTATAGTGGCAGTGATTTTGGCTATAACATTTACTATTGTATATTTTGGAGATAACTATGCCGATGCCCCGGTATTTAAGACACCGTTGTTTACTTTGTTCGGATGGTTTGCATCCATCGCATTTCTTGGTATGGGTGCAAAGTATTTGGACTTCACCAATAGGCTTACGACTGCAATGAATAAGTACAGCTGGGGATTATATGTTTTCCATTATTTGGGAATCTCTATTATAGCTGTTTGCATAGCGCAGAAAGGTATACTTCCGTTTTCTGTTGTTTACCTTATAAGCCTTATAAGTGCATTTGTCTTGGCATTTATTTTATATGAACTGATATCAAGACTTCCGTTCTTCAGATGGGCGGTTCTTGGTATCAAAAAAGTAAGGAGATCAGATGTTTAAGGATAACCTGACACATTTAAGAAAACTAAACCATATGACGCAGGAAGATATTGCGGAAAAGTTGGGAGTGACAAGACAGGCTGTCGCGAAATGGGAATCGGGAGAAACGATACCGGACCTAGAAAAATCAAGACAGCTTGCAGAAATTTTTGGAGTATCCCTTGATGATATTGCAAATTACGAACCTGAAGAGAATCTTGGCCTGGGAGTGCCACCCAAAGGAAAGCATTTGTTTGGGATGGTGACTGTTGGAGATAAAGGGCAGATAGTTATCCCGGCAAAAGCAAGAAAACTCTTTAATATATCTTCCGGAGATGAGCTTGTGGTGCTGGGAGATGAAACTCAGGGAATTGCTTTGTTAAAAGCCAATGATTTCCTTGCTATGGCAGATGCTGTCAGATCGGGAATGAATACATGATATGACGTCGTATCGGCGTCAGCAAAATGGGAGGTGACGTCGTTTCGGATTAGCCAAAGACAACTTTCCAGCGTGTAGAGCTGAATAATAGTTAACAAATGGCTTAAATAAAGGCTTTTTAGAAGGAGAAATATAAAATGAAACTAGGAATCGAAGCGGAAAAGCGACTCCTATAATTTCTTTATAAATCTCCATAAAAGTCTATAAATGCCGATAGCTAGGGCATTTATCAATACAGACATTTCTATATAAATTCATAAATAAAACTCGCCAAAGACCGCAGAGCAGATTACATAGAAAGGATGAATAAATCATGAGAACATTTAATGATATGCTTGATAAGCAGATGCAAAATGAAGATTTTAGAAAAGAGTATGAAGCTATTCAGCCTGAGATGGATGTAATCAGAGCTGTTGTAGAGGCTAGGACATCACAGAACCTTACTCAAAAGGAATTAGCAGAACGCTCAGGTATTAATCAGGCTGATATAAGCAAGATTGAAAATGGAACTAGAAATCCATCACTGAATCTTTTAAAGAGATTGGCTGATGGTATGGGTATGGCATTGAAGATTGAGTTTGTTCCTAAACAGAATGCATAAGGACCTGACCGTTGGCGGACAACAGAAAAATCAGTGAAAAAGGAAGTCTAGTAACACTGTGGTGCTGCAGGCTCCCTTTTATTTTTGAAAAAGGTACTATATTTTTCAGCATACAAGTATGATATGGTTTACTTAGATACGAAGTGATCTGTTCATGAAAGGAGCCTACTATGAAGAAAAATATAAGATTTGTCTTACTGGGAGAACTTATACTGTTTGTGGCAGTATTCATTTTTACAATTGGTATTTCAGTTGGGATGTCATCTGTTGCATGGTTTATAGATTTGCCATCCATATTATTGATTGTTCTTATACTTGTACCTGGACTTTTAATAATGGGAGAGTGGAAGGATTTTATAAAATCTTTTTCTGTAGGAATAAAGGAATACAAGCTTTTGGAATTAAAAAATATTATTGAGGCTGTTGGGGCAGCACAAAAGCTAACGGTTTTCGGAGCTTTATTTGCTGTGATAGCATCTGGGATACTTGTACTGGGAAATATTGGAAATCTTGAGATGATTGGTCCAAACCTTGCGGTTTGTTTTTTATCAGCCTTTTATGCATCAATTATAGAGTTCTTACTGTTGCCTTTAAAACTAAATGCTGAACGTAAAATGAATGAAGAGATGGATTTAGAGGATGAATAACCTTGAAATCACAAAGGAAGAATATCTAATTGTTGCAAAGAGGTTTGGACTTACCAAAAGAGAACTTGAGCTTGGGTATTTAAAAATTTCCGGGTTTTCAAACAGAAGAATCGCTTATATACTGGGTATATCAGAGCAGACTGTAAAAAATCATTTTACTCATATATATGAGAAAGCGTGGGTTCCAGGTAGAAAAGAATTTATAGAGATATTCGCAGAAAACAATAACAAATGCGCCGGAAATTAGTCTTCTGGCGCATTTTATTACTTATCATCATCGGAAACATGGATGATAAAATGGTTTCTGTTTACGGATATAATCTTATCTTTCTGCATTTTGCCGAGTTCTTTTGACAGGGCGGTGCGTTCCAGGTTCAGGTAATCAGCAAGCTGCTGGCGGTCGAAGGGGATGTCAAATTCATTTGCACCCTTATGTAGGGAAACGGAATTAAGGTATGCCATCACCCTGCCCCGGATCGTTTTGGGAGAGGTATGAAAGCTTCTTCCTGACAGGGTGAGGTTTTTATGTGCCGATATGGTGAGCAGGTTTGTGACGAGTTTCTGCGCCCAGGTGTTTCTTGCGTATATAAGCTGCGAGAGATTCCCTATGCGAAGGAACAGTATATGGCAGTCTTCGTTTGCCGTCACATCCACGAGCATAGGCTCATTTTCAAGCAGGGCATAAGTTTCAGCGAAGAACTGTCCTTTTCCGACGTGGCTTAAAATTGTGCGGTTTCCCCACATGTCATTGCTTTCTATGGTAACGCTGCCACTAAGTACAAGTCCCATGCGCTCTGTAGTCCTCCCGGCGTGGAAGATTGCGGAGTTCTTTTTATATTTCTTTTCTGCTGCTGACAGAGCGGTCAGGGCTTCTCCAATCTCATTTTCGTCCATGCCGTGAAATATCATGGTTTTCTGAAGTCTTTGTTTATCCATCATGACGCTCCAAATATACTCCGAAAAAATTTTGTTCATGTGGTTATAACCACATACATCTCATTCAAATCATACTATGATATGACCATAAAGGCAAGGGAAAAAGGAGGCTTTTGATATGATAAGACAGATCATACACATAGATGAGGAAAAGTGTAACGGCTGCGGTTTATGCGCTACGGCCTGCCACGAAGGGGCAATCGATATCGTGGACGGCAAGGCGAAGCTGGTCAGAGAGAATTTCTGTGATGGATTCGGAGATTGCCTGCCGAACTGTCCGACAGGTGCGATCACCTTTGAAAACAGGGAAGCACCTGAAT
Source organism: Butyrivibrio sp. (assembly GCA_045646185.1). Lineage (GTDB taxonomy): Bacteria > Bacillota > Clostridia > Lachnospirales > Lachnospiraceae > Butyrivibrio. Next base: position 16,300 of record JAZRKG010000136.1, on the reverse strand, counting down.
ATGACGAAGCTGCTGTGGAGGCAGCTAAGAAGGCAAAAGAAGCGCAGGCAAAGGAGGAGAAGGTCATGACGGAGAGAGAGGCACAAATGAGAGCGGAGATGGAGCAACATGCGGCACACGCAGGCGGATGTCCGGGTTCCAGATTCATGCAGTTTGACAGGAATGAGGCTGATGCACAGGAAGAGGCAGTTTCTGCGATGGGAACCGCAAGACATGTTTCACGCCTGAACCAGTGGCCTTGCCAGATTAAGCTCCTGCCGACGCAGGCACCATTCTATGATGGTGCGAAGCTCCTGATTGCGGCTGACTGCACGGCATACGCTTATGCAAACATGCATGAGGATTTCATGAAGGGCAAGATCACGCTGATCGGATGTCCGAAGCTGGATGATATTGATTATACGGACAAGCTGACGGAGATCGTATCAAATAATGATATTAAGAGCGTTACGATTGTCCGTATGGAAGTTCCTTGCTGTGGTGGTCTGCAAAGGGCGGCGGAGAATGCCCTGCGAAACAGCGGCAAGTTCATCCCGTGGCAGGTTGTGACTATTTCAAGGGATGGAAAAATTCTTGATTAACGGACTTATCTCGATCTCATGCCAAGAGCATTTGCAGAGGGTGCAGCCTATTATTACACGGAGCGTGGTTCGGTAGATACATGGGATAACCATGCGATTTCCTGGAGTGAGCTTACATGGGACGGATATGTTCCGTCGCAACAGATAAAGGATCTGGCGGTTCCCTACCTTGTCATAACCGGCGAAAACGCATGGAGCCGCTCTGCAGCGGAAACGCTTTACAACAATGCGACTACAGAAAAACAGCTTTATATCGTGGATGAGGCAAGGCATTTTGACATGTATGACCTTGAGCCGTATGTGTCGGAGGCATTGGGGCAGATCGTTCCTTTTTTCGATAGCTATCTCAGATAAGGAGAGGTTTGTATGAAAAAATAAAAAAAATACTACTGGTCATACTTGGAATCGGCGTAGTGATGGCGTAAGTACTGGCGTAGTTCGGCAGAATTGGACATGATGATAAGTAAGTAATTATTATAGTTACTTCCGAAAATGAATCTAAGTGCGAATGTGCTTATCCTTAAGCGCCTTGATCAAAACGAACAAAACCCTCCCAGGCCTTTTGCGGTATCATATTTTAATCATTTTACTCCCAGAATACTCTTATATCTGCTAGGAAGGTCTTTGTTGGCAACAATATAAAAATCCATAGTTGCAGATTCATCTGAAATAGGAATAAGTACTCTGTCAGACAAGTTCCTGCTTGGAATCTGCATGTTTTCATATGCTCTTATGGTAATGTCGGTTGCAAAATTTGGCAGATTTGACGCTTCGATAAGTTCACCGAGAGCATTCTGATCATTCTGGATAAGAAATGATGAGTCCGGCATGTTTTTTCTTACCAGCCTATCCCAAACACCAACTTCGGACAGCATAAGAAAGCTCTCGCCGTTAAGCTCACGGAAGGAGAGCATTTTCTTTTTGGATAACCGGTGCTTTTTGGGTAGAGATACGAAAAGCTGCTCGTCGCCATATCTTTCGCATATAAGATTTTTATCTTCAATCAAATGAGTCAGAATTACAAACTGATAAACGCTGTTACCAAGACCTGCAAGGAGCTCATCCTCGGTTTTTACTTCTGATGCTATGGACATATCAGGGAAAAGAGCTGACAAGGATGGAACAAATTCTATAAGGGGACCGGGAGCAACAGCTCCAACTGAGATAGTACGGGTGCTTCTGTCCAACGCTCTTAGATGATCTACCATACGATCTTCTTCATCCAGTATTCGTCTTGCGTATTCTGCAGCGATAAGCCCATTTTCATTTAGTGATAATTTGTTTTTTGTTCTTTCAAATATAGGTACACCAATGAGTTCCTCAAGCTTCTGCATGGACCTGGTCAGAGAAGGCTGGGTAAGGTGAAGCTCTTCGGAAGCTTTTGAAAGAGTGCCAAATTTTGCGAAAGCATCTAATTGTTCAAGAAGATAAATTTCTATCATGGATAATCCCTTTCATAATTATAAACAGAATAATCGAATATTCACTATACGTCTTAAGTATAGCACAATACACAAACGGCATTGTACAGTTTTTTTCTTTTTTGTTAGCATCTGCTTATCGGAACTGAATAATTATAAATTTTGAGATAAGGAGATTGTACATGAAAAAGGTGCTGAAAAGAGCTTTCATTGCTCTTGGGATAATTGTCCTCCTACTACTTGCTGTAGGAGCAGGAGCATTTTTTTACCTGCGAAACAGGTTTATGGGGCCGACAATTGAAATCAAGGATCCCGACAACGCAGCCGTGGTAACCACAACGTATGGTGACGTCAGAGGATACATAAGTGATGATGGTATCTATACCTATCATGGAATACCATACGCCCAGGCAAAAGAAAGATTTGTTGCCGCTACCGAGCCGGATTCTTGGGATGGAGTTCTTGATACCACAGAGTGGGGACCGATTTCACCACAGGGAGCTATTTTAGGCGGCGCAGCAAGTGAAAGTGATAATGGTGATAACAACTGTCAGAACCTGAACCTCTGGACACCTGCTCTTGATGATGGCAAAAGGCCTGTTATGGTCTGGCTTCATGGTGGAGGATTTTCATCAGGCTCTGCTAACGGCGGAAATACAGATGGGACTAATCTGGCCCTTAATCAGGATGTAGTTGTCATCGGGGTTAACCACAGACTTAATGTCTATGGATATCTGGATCTTACAGAATACGGTGAAAAATATGAGCACTCAGACAACGCCGGACTTACTGATATAGTAGCATCTCTGGACTGGATAAAAGAAAATGTTGCTGCTTTTGGTGGAGATCCTGATAACATCACGGTATTTGGACAGTCAGGTGGCGGAGCAAAGGTTCTTTCACTTATGACAAGCCCATATGCAGAGGGAAAGTTCCAAAAGGGTATCGTCCAGAGCGGTGCAACAGAGACGCTGGGAGTAACTTTCGCTACCAAGGAGCAGAGCCTTGCAATCACAGAAAGAATCCTTTCCAAACTTGGAATAACAGCATCCAATATCGAAGATATCCAGACTGTTTCAAATGCTGATCTTCAAAATGCTGCAACCCAGGCTCTTGCAGAAACCGGGGAAGAGTTTAAGGTACCACTGGCAATCGGAGATGGCTACGGCATGGAATGGGGGCCTGTTATAGATGGAGATTATATGCCTACAGCTCCTATCACAGAAGATGGTTTTGCAGCTGCAGGATTTAATGTACCACTCCTTATAGGAAGCAATATTGATGAGTGGGCAATGGCTGGACTCAGGAGAGATGCAACTGACGAGGAAAAAGAGGTATTTAGCGCAGCATACCCCAATGAACCTGAGAGTGGGGCAGATACAGTGGATACTCTTATAAGACTTCCAATGTTAAAGATCATGTCTCATAAGGCAGATCAGGGCGGAGCAAATGTATATGCATACATGTTCACACATCAGGAACCGCCAATGGGAGCATATCACGGAGCTGAGATTTCTTATGCTTTTTATAACTCAGGTGAGAAGAACGGAATGAATGATCTTATCAGTAGCGTATGGACTAGTTTTGCAAGAAACGGCATTCCTTCAGCTGAGGGACTTGAAACCTGGGAGCCCTATACAAGAGAGCATCCTGCCACAATGATCCTGGATGATAAGTCATACCTTACAGTAGGGCATGATGAGGAACTGATGCATATGCTGGCACCTGACTATGAATGGTGATTCTATAACCAACAAACATATAAACATACTAATTCTTAAGGAGGAAGATACCATGGAATACGTAACACTTAATACCGGAGCAAGAATGCCACTTGAGGGATTTGGAGTTTTCCAGATACCGGACGCTACTGAATGTGAAAGAGTTGTATATGATGCAATAAATACAGGCTACAGACTTCTTGATACAGCTGCTGCATATATGAACGAGGAAGCAGTAGGAAAGGCGGTAAAAAGAGCTATAGAAGACGGACTGGTAAAAAGAGAGGAGCTCTTTATCACAACAAAGGTCTGGGTTAACGACATGAAGAGCGAAGATGCTGCTTATGAGGCAGTAAAGACTTCTCTTAAAAAACTCGATATGGACTACGCTGATCTTATTCTGCTCCACCAGCCAATGGGCGATTATTTTGCAGCCTACAGAGGAATTACAAAGGCTTATAAGGAAGGACTTACAAAGGCAATCGGAGTTGCAAATTTCTATCCGGCAATTCTTGCAAATCTCTGCGAAACAGTGGAAGTTATTCCTGCTGTCAATCAGGTAGAGCTTCATCCTTTCTTTGTACAGGAAGGAGCCCTTGAGAACATGAAGGCATACGGAGTAGTACCGCAGGCATGGGGACCTCTTGCAGAAGGCAAGCATGGAATCTTCACTGATCCTGAGCTGGTGGCAATAGGTAATAAATACGGAAAGAGTGCTGCTCAGGTTGCTCTTAAGTGGAATGCGCAGCGCGGCGTTTCCATCATTCCTAAGTCTGTTCATGTGGAGCGTATGCAGCAGAATATCGATATCTGGGATTTTGATCTGACAGAAGAAGAGATGAAGACCGTAGCATCCAAGGACTTGGGACATAGTGAAATAGTTAATCACGATGATTCTGGATTTGTAAAATACATCATGAACCTGCATTAATACTGGTGAGAGTTTAGAGGTCTGTTATATGGAATATTTTATGCTGAACAATAATATAAATATACCTGCACTCGGGATAGGGACATTTACCCTTGCACCCACAGAATGTGAAGAAGTTGTAAGGTGTGCTCTTGATACAGGCTATCGTCTTATAGATACAGCCAATATGTACAAAAATGAAAAGGCGGTAGGACGGGCAATAAAAAAATCAGGCGTTCCAAGAAAAGAGATATTTATCACGACCAAGCTTTGGCCGACATGCTTTCCATACGAAAAGGCAAAGCAGGCTATAGAAGACTCTCTTAGAAGGCTTGGGACGGATTACATTGACCTTCTGCTTCTTCATCAGGAAGTTGGTGATGTAAAAGGTGCGTGGAAAGCAATGGAAGAGGCTGTTCGTGCAGGAGAAGTAAAGAGCATAGGAGTAAGTAACTTTAGCAGAGAAAACCTGGATAAACTCCTTGAAACTGCAACAATCCTTCCCGCTATTGTCCAGAATGAGTGCCATCCTTATCTTCAGGAAAAAGCTTTTATGCAGCATATGTCAGAAAAAAATATCCGTATGCAGGCCTGGTATCCTCTTGGTCATGGTGATCTTGGGCTTATTATGAACTCGCTTTTTTCGGAGCTGTCTCAAAAATATGGTAAGACAAATGCACAGATAATTCTGAGGTGGCACATACAGGCAGGTAATGTGGCTATACCATGCTCTCGAAAACCGAAGCATATCAAAGAGAATTTTGATATCTGGGACTTTGAGATATCGGATGAAGATATGCAGAAGATTTCAGGGATTAACAGCGATAAGAGATATTTTAAGATGCCTGCATTTATAAAGCAGATTGCTTTTACAAGAGGAAATATTGATTTTGATGATCAGGTTTAATAAAGGAGCATAGAATAATGAATTCATTTACATACAGCTATCCGGTAAAAGTTTATTTTGGAGAAAAGGCAGCTAAAGATAATCTTTCTGCAGAGCTTTCTAAGGTCGGGAAGAACGTCCTTCTGGCATATGGCGGAGGTTCTGTAAAAAAGAACGGAATCTATGATGAACTGGTTCAGATTCTTAAGGATGCAGGAAAAGAGATAACAGAGTTTACAGGTATAATGTCCAATCCCACCTATGAAAAGGTAAAAGAGGGTGCAAAGCTTGCAAAGGATAATGACACAGACTTTATCCTTGCTGTTGGTGGAGGTTCTGTTATTGATTGCTGTAAGATCGTATCTGCCCAGGCAAAGCTGGATAAGGATATCTGGGAGTTTGAGTATTCAGAACATGGAGCACCCACTGAATTTATACCAATGGGAGCAGTGGTAACTGCCTTTGGTACCGGGGCAGAAATGAACAACGGTGCAGTAATTACAAATACTGACAAGATGCAGAAATCTCCTTTATGGGGAGCATTCTATGATTTTGCAATCCTTGATCCTGCCTACACCATGACGATGCCTATGAAGCAGGTAATATCCGGGGCGTTTGATTCTCTTTCTCACAGTATGGAAACTTACATGGGTTCTCCAAGAGATGTAAATCTGTCAGATGAGATAAACGAAGCCACCCAGAGAAATATCATCAGAAATATACGCGCGACTCTTAAAGACCCTTCTGATATCCAGGCAAGGAGTGAGCTTATCTGGGCAGCAGCCATGGCTGAGAACGGAATCCTGAAGATAGGAAAAGCTACGGATTTCCAGTGCCATATGTTAGAGCACCAGCTTGGAGCATATACAGACTGTAATCATGGTCAGGGACTTGCGGTAATTCATCCGGTTCTTTACAGACATATGATGCCTGAAGCAAATAGGCAGTTTGCAAGGCTGGCCACAGAAGTCTGGAACATTGACACTGAAGGAAAGGGCGAAGAAGAGCTGGCAAAAGAATTTGTTGATGCACTGGAAGCATTTATTAAAGAAATTGGATTGCCTACTACTTTTGCAGAAATGAATATTTCAGAGGACACAGATTTTAAGGCAATTGCTGATTCAACGATATTGACCGGTGGCTGCGCCAAGAAGTTTACCAGGGAAGAGCTCCTTGAAGTTCTTCTTGAATGCAGGTAAAAAGGAGTATTTAACAGATGAAAAAGATCTTATCTATCATGCTTTCAGCGGTAATGGCTTTCTCAATTGTTGCCTGTGGAAGCGCAGAAAACAGTACAGATAAAGTAGCAAGTAGTACTGAGGCAACGTCTGCAATATCAGATGTAGAAACAACCGAAATGAATGAAGTAACACAGAGTAGTACGGATACTGATGAGGTAAGTGAAGGAACTTCCGCGGACGTGGATGCGGTAGCAACTGATAGTGCAGACGCGGAAGGGAGTAAGACACTTGTAGTCTACTTCTCCTGGTCAGGGCACCTTGATAGTATGGCGCACTGGGTAGCTGACGAAACAGGTGGTGACCTTGTTCGAGTAACAGCAAAAGAACCATATCCTGACAATTATAATGACACCGCTGACAGGGCTAAGTCAGAGCAGGATAATGATGAACGTCCTGAGATAAATGTTGATCTTACGCAGGAGCAGCTTGCTCAGTACGACACGGTTTTCTTTGGATTTCCGGTATGGTGGTATGATCTGCCTATGTGCATGTGGACATTCCTTGAAAGCTATGATTTCTCAGGAAAGACCATAATTCCGTTCTTCTCCCATGAAGGAAGTTCCAATGGAGCCGGTGCTCTGCCGAGAATAGAATCACTTGCAAGTGGGGCGACAGTAAGGAGTAATGATGCCATATCAATCCGTGGCGGAAGTGTGGACGGAGCTGAGGAAGAAGTCAGGGAGTGGGCTCGCAGCTTTAATAAATAACGAAAGGTTTTAAACAGATGTCTGAGAAAAGATTGCGCATGATAATAAATACTTCGATGACAGTAGCTCTTTTATGTCTGATGAGTTATTCCCTGATAGGGGAACTGGCACATGAAATCATAGGAACTGCGATGTTCGTTCTTTTTACATTCCATCATGTGCTAAACCACAGATGGTTCGGAGCCCTTGCTAAAGGAAAGTACAAGGCATTTCGTATTTTTCAGACAGCGCTTGCATTTCTCATGATTCTGTCGGTTGTGGCATCTGCTGTAAGTGGAATAATCCTTTCGGAACACCTATATACATTTCTTGATATCAGTAAAGGAACATGGGCAGCCCGGAGCGTACATATGGTGTGTGCTTATCTGAACCTGATCCTGATGTCACTTCACCTTGGACTGCATTGGAATTCCATGATCAGTGCCATGGGCAAAAAGACCTGGATGAAAAACAGAACAGGCTTTTTGATATTCAGGCTGACAGGAGTAATGATTGCCGTTTATGGAATTTTTGCGTTTATAAAAAGACAGATTGGAGAGTATCTGTTTTTACGGACACATTTTTTATTTTTGGATCCCACAGAGCCTATCATTTTTTTCTTTCTGGACTATGTTGCAATAATGGGATTATTCGTATTTTGTGGACATTACATTGCAAAGCTCCTTAAGCTTGCCGACAATCGCTGAAATGGTTTTGTAAATGACATAAAAGTATTGGACGGGGCAGATATTGAAGAAATTGTTCCGGAAGTGCCTTATGACAGCAATAGGGATCATTATGATGCTCTGGAAGGAAGCTTGAACCAGGGGCAACAGTTCTTAAGGGACTATCTGTAGAAATGAGTGAGGCTGAGAATGCCCCGGCTAAAGCTGTAGCGAAGTGGCTTAAAAGCATCAAGTGATATCTGGAAGGAAAACAAAAAACATGAAGAAGTTTATTTCAATGATTTTTACAAGCATATTGGTACTCTCGCTGGTCGGATGTGGTAGTGCAAAAAGCAGCTCAAACAGTACCGCCAATGCAGCAAACAAAGAGGAAAGTAATCAGGCCGGCGGTACAGAATCAGAAAAATCTGATGCGTCAGATGCAAATATTTCCGGGATGGATTTGAGTGAAACAACAGATTCTAATGGGAAGACCCTGGTGGTTTATTTTTCCGCATCCGGCAATACAAAGAGGGTTGCAGAGCTTACTGCCAGCGAACTTGGCGCAGATTTGTTTGAGATTGAGCCGGCCGAACCTTATACAGCTGAAGACCTGAACTGGATGGATCGTAACAGCCGGGTATGTAAGGAGCATGATGATGAATCCCTTCAGGATATCGAACTTGTGACAGCGCAGATTCCTGATTGGGATGAATATGACACGGTTATTATAGGATATCCTTTATGGTGGCGAGAAGCCGCATGGCCAATAAACAATTTTATCAAGAGTAATGACTTTACCGGAAAAACTGTAGTGCCATTCTGTACATCCACCAGTAGTGGATTTGGTGACAGTGGTAAGAATCTGGAAAAGATGGCAGGATCTGGGAATTGGCTGGATGGCCAACGTTTTTCTGAACATGAATCAGATGAGTCTGTAATAGAATGGGTACAAAGTTTGGACTTGGAATAAATACATCCGAAGGATTTGGTGCAGATGCTTCGGAGAGAATATTAATGGCACCGGATGACATTTATTTTGGAACAGATGATATCAGAGGATTTATCTTTGATAATGTGCTGCACAGTGAAGATGACGGCGATATCCATTTTGGACTATATATCCCTGAAAACTATGACGGCTCAAAACCATATTCTCTATTCGTGACACTTCCGGGGTATGAAGGTCTTTATTTTCAGGGGGTTGGTGTAAATATCAGGGCAGAAGACTATGGAATCGAGGCTCAGAAGTATAATCCTGAGATGATCATAGTTGCGCCTCAGCTTAACGATTGGAGAGAGCCTTCTGCAAGACAGACCGTAGATCTCACAAGATATTTTCTTGACCATTACAACATTGATCCTTCCAGAGTATATCTAAACGGATACTCCGGAGGAGGTGAGACAGGATCACTTGTGATGGAGATGGCACCTGAATTATATACGGCTTTTTTACACTGTTCTTCTCAGTGGGATGGAGATCTTGAGCCTCTTGTAAAAGCCAGGACTCCGGTATATATGGTTACAGGAGAAAATGACAGTTACTATGGAAGCTCATCTGTAAAAGAAACATATGAAAAGCTAGTGGAACTTTATAAGGAACAGGGACTTTCAAATAGCCAGATAAATGAACTTGTTGTTCTCGATTTAAAGGAACAGTCATGGTTCGATGAAAGAGGTATACGTGATCAACATGGTGGTGGCGGATACTTTGCCCACGAAGAAGACATAATGGAGTGGCTATTTGTTAAACATTAATTTTTTATAAGAGGAGTAAAATCACATGAATAAAGCGGCTGTTATTTTTTTGATACTAATATTGACACTTATTCTTTGCTCATGTGGTACTCTTTCAGAGCCTGTACAGACTATTTCTGCACAGGCTTCTGATGTTTTAGAGAATAAAGAAAATGTTGCAGATGAACAAAAGGGATATGAGGAGCAGGAAGTGACCTATTACACAAAAGAAACTTTAGAGGGAGTGCTTTGCCACTCCCTCTTTTCAAGTGATGTCTTTGTTATAATTTAAGTTTTCTTGGTTCATAAACTGCCTGTTGTGATAAATCCCTACCTATGAATTGTGCAATATTGGATTATTATGGCTTTAAAGTTCGGTGATGATTTCATCCATAGGCTTGAATACGTCATGCCATTTAGCAAAAGGAACTGCACCATCTGCAGCATAACCAATTGGAAGAAGCATGACAGGCTTGATATTTTCAGGAAGGTTAAACATTTCTTTCACAGCCTCATGGGAAAACATGCCTACCCATACAGACCCAATCCCTTGATTCCATGCTTCAAGCATCATGTGTGTTGCAACAATACTGGCATCAGTCATTCCCGAGTGATCGCCTTCGGTTAAGTTGTTGTCCCAATCCTGATCGTCGTCATAGCAGACAAGTAGAACTGTTGGAGCACCATATATAGCGCGGCAAACACTGTTAATTTTTTTTAACGCCTCTTCGCTTTTTAAAACATAGATTTTTTGTGGCTGAAAATTAACAGCTGTGGGAGCATACTTTGCTGCTAATAAGATTTTATCTAATTTTTCTTTCTCGATTGGTTTATCAGAAAAGGATCTGACTGACCAACGGTCTTTTATAAGCTCTGAATATTCCATTTTTTTTACCTCCATTGCTTGATTTATTGTTATGATGGCTTTATATTAAATTTATGATAACTAAAAAACAAGTACGCACATTAAGGTAATGTACTTACCCAAAGGTAAGTAATGGGGAAAACATGGAATTAACTAAAGAACAAATTGAATTTTATAATGATTTGGATAACCTTTCTGATGAAGAAAGATATAAATTTATATGTGATGCTAAAGATTGTATACAAAACACGGGTTTTAATTATACAATGTCGATTATAAGTGGAAAGTACAAGATGATAATCCTTTACACTATAGGTCAGTTTGGAACTATTCGCACCAATGAAATGCAAAGATATATAAAAGGGATATCCTTTAAAACGCTTAGTGCCAATCTTAAGGAACTTGAGCGAGATGAACTGATAATCAGGCACGAGTATCCGCAGATTCCACCAAGAGTAGAGTATGAATTATCTGAAAAAGGCAAATCATTGATACCTATATTTAATGCTCTATGTGCATGGGGATATCAGCATAGGTGAAAATAATGGAAGAAAAGGCTGCTAAGAGATGGGCCATTGTGGGTGATATATTCCTCATGTGAAGATGGAAAGAATGGCATAATTAAAGACTCACCGCTTTGGTGAGCCTGCATGAGAGCCAATAATACAAGTGGACAATTGTCTTTTTTATAAGTCAACCAATGAATTGAATGGAGCTGCTTAACCTCGTTTATATTGGCCCGGAGTTTTGCCAGTAACCTTTTTGAAGATACTGATAAAGTGGCTTGACGAGCAAAAACCAAGGATTGCTGCAATTTCAGTCAGTGAATACTCAGAGTAGAGGAGCATGTTTGATGCTACCTCTACTTTTTTTGACTGAATGTATGTCCCAATGGAACTGCCCACCTGCGACCGGAACAGGCTGTTCAGATAGTTGGGCGACAGAGAAACAAATTCTGCAAGCTCTGAAATCTCAATCTTCTCGTGAAGATGGAGGTAGATATAATCAATAATTTTCTCGATAACAGGTGAGTAACTCTGATAATTGTATGGCGTTTCTTTATAGTCGCAGACCTTCTGTGTGAAGCCTCGGATCATTTCAGTCTGTTTAGTGAATACATCATCAACAGTTTTACACTTATCCATATCCCGGATGTAAATATCGCTCATATTATATGCGACCTGAGCCTCGACACCTCCGTCGATTGCAGCACGGCATGCTAGCGTAGTAGAAGCTACAAACAGGTATTTAAAATGACGTACAGGATCGTCAGAGAGATTGCCATTTATGTTATTTCTAAACAGCCTTTTGCTTTCTTCGATGCTCCTGAAATCGCCTTCTCTAATATATCTGTACTGAAGCATTTCCTCATCATAACCATGATGATATCTTGTTTCCTCTCTCTGTATGAATTCTTCATATAGTAAGTGTTTATCTTTATCTTCACGAAGTTTTTTTGTTCCCATAACCTTTTCACCTAAAAGTTATCGTAGATACATGATATTAGCAGTTGGATTGTGATATTATTATAATCCACAATTGTATAGACTAAAAGCATGAAAGCAGAAAAAGTATATGATATGACAAAAGGAAATCCAATAAAAGAAATACTGCTATTTGCACTTCCGATGTTTGTAGGAAATGTGTTTCAGCAGATTTACAGCATTGTGGATACAATGGTGGCAGGATACTTTCTTGGAGATGAAGCGATTGCAGCAATTGGAGTCACAGCCTCATTATACAGCTTTATCATAAGCTTCGCGGTTGGAATTAACAGCGGAAGTACCCTAGTGCTGACAAGGAGTATAGGAGCCGGAGATAAGAAGGGTATAAGGAAGAATATTGCAGTGCTGGCAGAGCTTAATGCATTCATAGTGGTTACGCTTACTGTAGTAGCATGCACGGCGCTGGGACCTCTTTTGCACCTTATCAATACTCCAGTAGAGATTTTTGAAAGAGCCTATGCCTATATGATTACGTTATGCATAGGTATAGTAGCAACGGTTCTTTATAACATGTGTGCAGGAATCCTAAGAGCCTTTGGCAATAGTAAGACCGCCCTATATTTTCTCATAGTTTCAAGTTTGTTGAACGTAGGGCTGGATTTTATCTGGGTTGCCGGATTTGGGTTGGATGTCAGGGGCGCTGCTCTTGCAACTGTTATTTCTGAATTTGTTTCAGGGCTGCTATGTCTCCTATACATTCTAAAGAACTATAGCGAATATATCCCTCAGAAAGAGGATATCAATATAGATACAGCATTGTTAAAAGAGCAGTTCTCATCCGGTATGGCTATGGCACTGATGTACTGCGCAAATGATCTTGGGAGCATCATCTTCTCTGGAGCAAACAATATGCTTGGAACAATGTATATAACGGCACATACCACAGCAAGGCGAATTATTTTGATCATGATGCAGCCGCTTGCAACCATAGCATCGGCGTATGCGACATTTGCTGGTCAGAACTACGGGGCAGGTGAATATAAAAGAATAAAAGAGACTACACGAAAAGTTCTTTTCCTGGAAGTGGCATGGGCAGTTTTTAATCTGGCAAAAGAGGTATACAATGAGCCAATCATAAAGGAGTAAAAGCACATGAGCAAGGTAACAATAGTTTTTTGTTAATAACAATGATGACTATTATATGCTCGTGCGGGACACTTTCAGAGCCTGGGCAGAGTAATACTGTACAGGCTTCTGATGCTTTGGGATTTAATGAGAGTACTCAGGTGGAACAAACACGGATTAAGGAACAGGAAGTGGCTTTTTATACGAAAAATACAAAAATAGCGGATGTGCAAAATAATCCGGTCTTTGGCGAGTATGGCAGGTTCATATTTCCGATTGATAGTGGATACATGAGTGGTGATACTTTGGGAAACCTCGGACTTGCCTGGTATAACTATATAGATCCGGATAAGACAGTGGAAATCTGTAATTACATGAAAGAGCATGCTGCAAATGGTGAGACTATCTTTTTTGATATTTACACAGAAGAGGAGAAAAGAAATGATCCGGCAAAGGATACAGGACTGTTTTTCCTCAAGGGTGATCCCGGTGCAAAATTTGCTGTAATAAATGCCGGAGGCGGCTTTTCCTACGTAGGAGCCATGCATGACAGTTATCCTCATGGCAGACGAAGTTGAGGAAATCGATAAAAAACTGAATAATATGGAGATGTCGGCGGTATTCGGCGGCTCCCCAGTGAAGAATTAAAGAAAATATTTTAGTTGGTTATGTGACGTCATTTCGGCGTCAATTCTTTTTTGAGTTGACGTTGTTTTGACGTCACTTTTCTTTTTTTGTAGCAGTCAAGTAAAGTAGACAAAGATTTTTCACCAATAGCCTATATTTTTACAAGAGTAGACATGAGGGTATAGGGTACGCCCTGTTCCGAACGGCATGGGAGTTCGGTTTTTGCGAAAAGATTGTACTGCAACTTTTTGCGTATCCTGTTATTCTTTTTTTGATGCAAAATGCGCAGAAGTTCTGCAACCGCAATTTTTCTGCAGAAACGCGTATATGCTGACTTTATGCTTCTAAAATGAATCGCAAGAAATCTGCATGGTAAAAAGCCGAAAATCCATACCTGTTTTCATGCCGCAGACTATCTGCGGTTTTATTTTGCATTTTTTTTATTATCTTGTTTCGGATTAGCCAATACCTTGTCCCACATACTAGGTGAAAGGCAAAGAAGCTTCAGCCAATATTAATGCAGGACAGGAGGATTGCAATGAGTGATTACAATGATGAGAAATTTGTGAAGATATTGAGGCATCTGGCAACACAATTGCCGGCGTACTGGGTTGTGAGTTGTGAAGGGGCAGTGAATTCCAAGAAGCTTAAGGGAAAATTGATGGATGAATTTAAAATGCCGGAGTCCAGCGCCAGAGCGTGTGTGAATGTGGCAAAAAGTAATAGTCTCGGACTGATTTGGTATTGCAAGGAAGATGATTCTTTTGAACTTGATGCTGAGGCTGTAGATGAATTCTATGACAATATGGATGTGTTGCTATCCAGAAATGCAAGAGAGAACAAGAGAATCAAGGAATTGGAAAAGGAACTTTCCGAAATCAGAAATTCGTATTACAGGCAAAAGAAAAAAGACTCTCTCTATTGAAGAGGCGGCAGCTTATAGCGGCATCGGGATGAATAAACTCAGGGAGCTGACTAAGTCACCATTTTGTGATTTTGTATTGTATGTTGGGAAGAAAACTTTAATCATAAGAGTGCCCTTCGAAGAGTATATAAACCGCGCTACAGAGGTGTGATTCGCCCTTTTGACCAAACAAGTAGATAAATACAATAGGTAATGGTATTATTAAATAGAAGATTGTTAGAAGAGGAAATGCTATGAGCTATCAGAGAAGATTGATAAATTATACAGTTGCATGTGTTAATGAGTTTGCTGAAACTTTTAATTTGAATGTTAAAGAAGCATATAGATATCTTCGAGATTTCAAGGGAATAGAGTTCCTGAAGAATTTCTATGAGGAAGAGCATCTTTTATCATTTGATAACGTGGTTGAAGATTTACAAGCTCTTTGCCGGAGAAATGGAGGAACTATATGATTCTTTATCATGGTAGTAATGTTGATATACAAAATATCAGCTTGTCAGCTTGCAGACCATATAAGGATTTTGGTAGGGGATTCTATTTAACAGATATTCCGGAACAGGCTGAGCGCATGGCAGAACGAGTTGCTAGGATTTACGGTGGTGAACCTGTACTCAATATTTATGAGATAGATGATTCTTTTTTGGATTCCTCTAGTCTTAGAATCAAAAATTTTGGTGAAGAAACAACGGAAGATTGGGCTCGTTTTGTAATGAATAATAGGAATAGAGGTTTTGAGAATTATTCAGATCCATTGTGCAATTTCGATTCTAAGTATGATATCGTAATTGGACCTGTTGCGGATGATAATATGGCAATGCTGTTTAGACAATATGAAGAAGAAGTTATAGATTTTGATACGCTTCTTAAAGGCATGATATATAAAAAGACATCTTCACAGTATTCATTCCATACACCTGCAGCTATTTCATTATTGAGGAAAATTAGTCATGAATGAGAAAAAGCAACTAATAGAGTATGCTATTCAGGATATTGTTGAAATGATCTCGAAAGATCAGAACGTAGAATATGACGAGGCTATGAACTTCTTTTATGAATCAGAGGTTTTTGATAAGCTTCAAGTTGTAGAAACAGGGCTTTATCGTGAAAGCTCTGCTTATATCTATGATTTATATAAGGATGAGCTGAACTTCGGGCATATCGTTCAAGCTGAAATATAATAACCGCCTATTACATAGAGCAGTTATCTCAAACGAGGTAGCTGCTTTTTGCGCTCATTTTGAGCCTGAAACAATCCGCTTTCAGACAGGTAGGCGATGAACTACGAAGAATTCTAAGACAAGGTAGTAGAAGATGTAAGAAGAAAGTTAGAGACAAGAACCGGACAAACATCATTTAAGAACCCATATTATTTATGACTCCGTCCACTAGGTCCATTCACTAGGTTCATTACTGCATGTTTTTACAAATCCGTCCTGACATGGTAATATATATTCGCTGTGTCAGG
>JAZRKG010000135.1:0-16665 GCA_045646185.1 Butyrivibrio sp. | reverse complement strand
GAATTGACCTTACAGTAGAGGATGTTACAGAGACTCTTGCAGGCTGCGGCTTCGGACCTTTCGATGAAGAGGGCGCACGCATCAAGGCTGTTGTTATCTCTGACTTCAAGGAGAGCCGTAAGTTCATCGACAAGACAATCGGTGATGTAGAGGTTCAGTCAGGTAACAAGGCTTACTGGTTCAGAATGGATGAGAACGGAGAGCTTGTTGGAGGTATTTCCAAGTTTGTTGCTCCTATCAAGGATGCAGTTGTTTCAGCTCTTTCACTTAAAGCAGGTGACCTTGTAGTTCTTTCAAGTGGCAAGCTTTCTGCTGCTCAGAAGACTGCAGGTGTTATTGTTAAGACATTTGGTGCTGCTGTACCAGGCCACATGGACAAAGAGCAATATGCTTTCTGCTGGATAGTTGACTTCCCAATGTATGAAATCGGTGAAGAGTCTGGCGAGCTTGAGTTCTGTCATAACCCATTCTCAATGCCTTCAGGTGGTCTTGAAACACTTCTCAAGGCTGAGCGTGGCGAAATCGATCCTCTTTCTATTACAGCTGATCAGTATGATCTTGTATGTAATGGCGTTGAGTTATCTTCAGGTGCTGTACGTAACCACGATCCTGAAATCATGGTTAAGGCATTTGAGATGGTAAGACTTGGTGAGGATGATGTTAAGGCTAAGTTCCCTGCCATGTACAATGCATTCTGCTATGGAGCTCCACCACACGCTGGTATTGCTCCTGGTGTTGACCGTATGGTTATGCTTCTTGCAGGTGAGGATTCAATCAGAGAGATTATTCCTTTCCCAATGAACAAGAATGCACAGGATATTATGATGGGCGCTCCTTCAGAAGTTACAGCTCATCAGCTTGAGGAACTTCACATTAAAACTGTTCCTGTAAATGAATAATGTGTTACAATAAATTTAGTTTTTAGCAATCTATTAAGGCGTTTGTCCGAAAGAAAGGTGGTGGTTTTTATGAGTAGTGATGCGGGTCATTTATTACAGAGTAATGATAATCCTGCGCCCCGAGTGTGCGCATTTATAAAAACCACAACAAAAAATCGGACAAACTGCCTTTTTTCTTAATTCTTTTTATTCTTACAAGTGCAGTTTTGTCCGCATAGAGGAGAAACTG
The DNA here is from genome assembly GCA_045646185.1 of Butyrivibrio sp. Classification (GTDB taxonomy): domain Bacteria; phylum Bacillota; class Clostridia; order Lachnospirales; family Lachnospiraceae; genus Butyrivibrio. Next base: position 15,537 of record JAZRKG010000135.1, on the reverse strand, counting down.
CAATGGAAGAAGAAATCAAGTACATCGATACTTTAACTGAGCTTCTTGAATCCAGACAGTACACTTTGCTTCGCCAGACCCTTGCAGATATGAACATTGTTGACATTGCTTATGTAATGGATGAGATGGAAAATGAAGATTCTCTTAAGATGTTTCGTATTTTGCCAAAGGATATGGCGGCAGATGTTTTTGCCAATTTGGAGCTGGATGATCAGCAATATATTATCCAGAAACTGTCAGATCGTGAAGCTTCCAACATTATTGATAATCTGATGGCGGATGACGCAACCGACCTTATGGAGGAAATGCCAGCTAATGTCGTTAAGCGTATCCTTGCCAACACTACTCCGGAAACAAGAGCTGATATCAATCATCTTCTGAGATACCCTGAAGATTCTGCAGGAAGTATTATGACTGTGGAATATGTAAGGCTCACTGAAGATATGACTGTAAATGAAGCTATTGAACATATCAGGAAAAGAGGTCTCGACTCTGAGACTATCAATATTTGCTATGTAACAGATCCAAAGAGAATTCTTGTAGGTACTGTTGCACTTAGATATTTGCTTATTTTAGATCCTGAAGCCCGTATCGGTGACATCATGAATGATAATGTCATCAGCATCAACACCATGATGGACCAGGAAGAAACAGCGCGTATATTCCAGAAATACGGATTTACAGCTATGCCTGTTGTAGACAACGAAAACCGTATGGTCGGTATCATCACTATCGATGACGTTGTAGATATTCTGGAAGAAGAGGCTACAGAGGATATTGAAAAGATGGCTGCTATCCTGCCAACAGATAAGCCATACTTCAAAGTAGGTATCCTTGAAACCTATAAGACACGTATGCCATGGCTTTTGCTACTCATGATAAGTGCCACTTTTACAGGTGCAATTATTACCAAATTTGAGGATGCTCTGTCTGCGTATGTTGTTTTAACAGCATATATACCTATGCTTATGGATACAGGTGGTAATGCAGGTGGTCAGGCCAGCGTTTCTATTATTCGTGGTCTGTCTCTCGGAGAAATAGAATTTAAAGACTTTTTCAAAACTGTATGGAAGGAAGTCAGAGTTGCATTTTTATGCGGCGTAACCTTGTCTGCTGCCAATTTTATAAAGCTTTTGACAATAGACAGAATCTCCGTTTCTATCGCAGCTGTAGTATGTATCACATTGGTTATTGTTGTTACCTGTGCAAAGCTGATCGGATGTATGTTGCCTATGCTTGCAGATAGAATTGGTTTTGACCCTGCGGTTATGGCTAGTCCTATGATCACTACTATTGTAGATGCCATATCCTTGCTGGTATACTTCACATTAGCTACAAACCTGCTTCATTTGGCCGTATAGGAAAGATTTTTATATTTTTTGAATAATTCAGAATTTTTAGCGAATTAACGCGGTGGAAAAAGCTATTTTTATCCTTTTTCTACCGCTATTTTTTTATTATTATATATACAGTTGTTATGAACGGTTACTTATGAGGGAACATTTTAATTCTGGTGTTTTCTGTCATTGACAATGTATTTGAAAAAGAATATTATATTATTGTATTAGTTCAATAGTACAATGAAACTTGAAAGGAGATTATCTTATGTCATGGAATCTTGATGCAGATCGTCCTATTTTTGTTCAGATAATTGAGCATCTTCAAAACGATATTGTATCTGGAGTTTATCAACCTGGACAGAAATTACCAAGCGTAAGAGATCTGGCTTTTCTTGCCTCAGTCAATCCAAATACAATGCAGAGAGCTCTTAGTGAACTCGAACGTACAGGACTTGTCCATGCTGAACGAACCAGTGGGCGCTTTATTACGGAGGATACTCAGATGATTGGAGAATTAAAGGCATCACTTGCTAACGCACAAATTGAAGAATTTTTCCAAAAAATGGAGAAGCTCGGTATTTCCAAGGATGAAATAGTAACACTTATAGAGCAATACCAGAAAAAGTAACTTACCAGGTAAAACGAGGAGAAGCATATGAATAATTTGTTAGAAATTCAGGGGCTGACGAAAACGTATGATAACATCACTGCTCTGTCAAATGTAAATCTTACAATTGGTAGTGGCCATATTACCGGCCTCTTAGGCCCTAACGGAAGTGGTAAAACTACACTTATCAAAATTATATGTGGTTTGCTGCAGCCTACTCAGGGTCAGGTTCTTATAAACGGTTTCCCAGTCGGTAAGGAAAGTAAGAAGTATATCTCTTATCTTCCAGATAAAACCTATCTTAATGATGGCATGACTATAGAAGCTGTTATAAACATGTTCTGCGATTTCTATCAGGATTTTGATCCTAACAGAGCTTATATGATGCTAAATAATCTTGCTATTAACCCTAAGGCAAAAATGAAAACTCTTTCAAAGGGTACCAAGGAAAAGGTTCAGCTCATTCTTGTAATGAGCAGAAATGCTTTACTGTATATCCTGGATGAGCCTATTGCCGGAGTAGACCCTGCTGCCAGAGATTATATACTCAGAACTATAATCAATAACTATAATCCTGCTGCTTCTATTCTGATATCTACTCACCTGATTGCTGATGTTGAACCAGTACTGGACGAAGCAATATTCCTTCAATATGGACAGGTAAGACTTTATCAGCCTGTGGATATGATCAGAGAAAACACAGGCAAATCAGTAGACGCTTTATTCAGGGAGGTATACAGATGCTAGGAAAACTAATGAAACATGAGTTCAAAAACACTTGGACTTACATGACTCTGATTTGTGTTGGAATCATTCTTAGTGGAATTCTTGGAGGAATAATTTTTCAAGTATTCCCTTATGATAAATTAAAAGGTGACACTTCAAGCATATATGGAATATTACTCTTTTACACTGCATTTACTTTTTTGATAATTATTGTTGCACTCAATATATTAGCAATGGTTCTTATCGTTGTTCATTATTATAAAAATCTGTACACTTCTCAGGGCTATCTTTCATTTACTCTGCCTGCAAGTATTACAGAAGTTGTAAGTTCAAGAATCCTTGTTGGTTGTATCTGGTCTCTGGCTACAAGTGTTGCCACATTCATTGGCATAGTAATTACATGCGTTGTAGGATGTAGCAAATACATTCCTTTAGTCGACTATTTTAATGACTTTATACAGGAATTGTTTTCAGAATTAGGTACAGGCCGTGCTATTTCAATTACTATAGCTTATGTTGTTTTATGCCTCATAAATGTTTTTAGTAAAATGCTTTTATACTTTTTCTGCATAAGCGTAGGACAGCTTTGGCAACAGCACAAGATTCTTGGTGCAATAGCATGCTATTTTGCAACTAATTTTATTGGCGGTCTCGTATCACTACTATTAGGCATAGGTAATTATACATTCATGTTAACAACTTATGACTACTATAGTAACTTAAATGAATATATTAATATGTCTCTAGTAAAGGGATATGTTTACGCATTGATCTTGGGTGCTATTCTTTTCATTGGAGCAGTACTTGTTCCAAATAAAAAACTAAATCTTGATTAAAAAAAGGGTGGTCATAAGACCACCTTTTTTGTACCTTTTTAGTTCCTTTATCGTATATAATGTATGATGTATATTTAATGATCATATTATCCGTGAGGGGGAGAATATATTATGGACAATACTAATATCACAAACAAAAAAGCGAGCAGACTTTCTGATGATGCGCTCACCTATATTACTGGAGGCGTAACACGTCAGAGAAGAAAGGCAGCAATCTACGATAACCTAATATGCAATAAATGCTATTGGGAGCCTAAGGCTACCGACATAAAATGCACAATTGGCTGCAAGTGCCCAAATTGTAATGAAGGCACCATGATACACGCTGTTGGCTAAAGCTCATTATAATGAACCATAAATAACCTGTTTGAGGCTGCGAATCAAACTATAGTCACAGCCAGTATCAATCTGCTGCATATAGACGATTATAAGCTCCTCAGACGGGTCTACAAGGAAGTATGTTCCTGCTGCTCCATCCCATCCAAATTCACCAACACTTCCGTTGGAGGTAGCCAGTGCAGGGTTCATAAGAACTCTAAAGAAGTTACCATAACCATATCCCAGACAACCATCCAATTTAAATTTTGAAAGTTGCTGCTGGCTTAACTGGTTTGAAGTCATATATTCAAAGGTCTTTCTACCAAGTATTTCCTTGCCATTGTAGGAGCCTTTATTTAACAGCATTTTAGAAAAATGCACATAGTCTTCAACTGTTGAATAGAGTCCAAAGCCACCTGACTGATACCAAGGCTCTCTGTATGGATTATCCATTTCCATACGTTGCTTGATATCCACTTCAGCTCTTTTTAAAGTGTGATCTTTTTTTCTGCGGTATAAAACAGCCTGTCTAAGGCTTTTGGTATCATCAATATAGAAATCTGTGTCTTCCATGTTTAATGGAGTGAAGATTTCTTTTTTGAAAAACTCTGAAAGTGACTGACCTGTAATTACCTCGATCACGCCTCCTAGTATGTCAGCTGAAAATCCGTATCTAAAGCCATTTCCGGGTTCAAAATCCAGATAAGCCTCTGCCATTTTGTTTAATACGTCAATATCGCTTTTTAATATGCCTGAGCCAACCTGAGTTTTGGCTTCACGGTATACTCTTGCCATAGAACGGGCAGCTTCTCCATACTCTCCGGAAAAAACTATTCCTGAGGTCATATTTAAAAGATTATATATTGTTATAGGATTTTGGGCCTTATGTACTCCATCATGAGATGCCACGTACATTTCCTTAAATGCAGGAAGGTAGTCCGATACATTGCGCATAAGATCCAACTGACCGCGTTCATATAGTATCATTGCAGCTACTGCAGTAATAGGCGCTGTCATTGAGAATATCTTATAGATACTGTCTTTTCTATCTGTACCAATTACATTTTCATAGACTTTTTTGCCTTTATGTTCAATTCTAAGTGAAGCGCCAAGAAGCTTCTCTGACTGCTTCTGCTCTTCAAGTATTGTATCTAATAATTTTAATTTCTTCTGATTCATCTGAAATATCCTTTTTGATGTATTAAAGTCTTAAAGTATCTACAGATATATTACCACAAGGTCACTTTATATGCTAAATCCATTATGCATTGGATTACTTTTTTGCGCCAATGCGCAATATTGCGCAATCATTCTTTTTGGTTAAATTCTCTAAAATCGTTGCCACCACTGCTTTTCGGCCTCTTTACTCAAAGTTTTTAACTATGAATTTTTGCTAAATCTCTTTATATTTTTTTGTATTTTCTTGTGAATGCTTTTAGCTCTTTTTTTGTGCTAATATTCATTGTGAGCTGAGTGACTCTTTCGCGCAACTGTTGCTCAGTTTTTTAATAGGGGTGTAAAACTTCATAGCAACAAAATGGGAGGTAGTGTATGAACAAAAAATATTGTGGCAAGTTGCTAAGCTTTGCCCTTGTGGGTGCTTTAGGGCTTAGTAATGTTTCTCTAAGTGCCTTTGCTACTACTGATGAGAGTTCTTCAGATAGCTGGCAGAGCACATCTTTAATCGTAAACGGCGATTTCGAAAGTAGTCTCGATTCCTGGAGCTGTGATATGGAATTGTCAGATGGTGATACTTATGGATATCAGATAAAAACGGATAGTTGGGCAAGTAATAATACTACTCAGATATTTAACTTTTGGAATAATAGTGATGATGGTGATGCATTAACTCTTTCTCAGACTATTTCCTCCGCTCCAGCTGGTATTTACAAGCTTCAGGCAGATATTGAAGGAGCAGCCTCTGATAACGGATTATCTATCTCTGTTGTAAAAGATGGCGAGACTGTTATTTCAAATGATTTTGATGATACAACCGGCTGGGATGTGTGGTCTACTTTTACCAGTGATGAATTTACTTTAGATGAAGACAGTTCTATTGAAGTAGTTATTAGTGGTAGCGTTCCTAGCGGATATTGGGGAGATATTGATAATATAACTCTTTTAACCCTTGATGCTGATTCAGAGGATGATAGTTCTTCTGATTCAGTATCAGAAGATTCTTCAACAGATACTGAATCTGAAATTGCAAGTTCAAGCAAAGCTCTGACTAATGGAGACTTTGAGACTCAGGATACTACAGGCTGGACTGTAAGTGCAGAGATTGCAGATGACGTTGATGCCGGTTATACAGTAAGAACAGATGAATGGGCAAGTAATAATACAACTTATGAGTTCAATTATTGGAACAATGGCTCTGATACAATGGCTCTTTCTCTTGCTCAAAAGGTAACTGACTTATCTGCGGGTACTTACAAGGTTTCATTAAAAGCAGAAGGTGCTGCAGCCGATAGTGGAATGGAGCTTTTAGTTTCTACTGATGGCTTTGCACAGACAGTTTCAATTGGTGAAACGAGTGGATGGGATGTATGGTCCTCTTTTGAATCAGACGAATTTGAAGTATCTGAAGGCGGCTCTGTTACAATCACTATAAAAGGTGATGTTCCTGCGTCATATTGGGGAGATTTGGACGATATAACTCTTACCTGTGCAGATGCAGAAGATGACAGCGAAGCTGTCGATGCTACAATCAACGTTTCAAAGATAAGCGGCGTAGACGATTCCTTCATAAAGGGTGTTGATATTTCTTCTTATTTGTCAGAAGTAAACAGCGGCGTTGTTTATTACGACTTTGACGGCAATGCTCTTGATAATCAGGGCTTTTTCGATCTCTTAAGCGAAGCTGGTGTCAACTATGTTCGTATAAGAGTATGGAATGATCCATATGATAGTGATGGAAACGGCTATGGTGGTGGTAATAACGATCTGGATGCAGCTGTAAAAATGGGTACCTGGGCAACTAATGCCGGAATGAAAGTTCTTATTGATTTCCATTACTCAGATTTCTGGGCAGATCCTGGCAAACAGCAGGCGCCTAAGGCTTGGGCTGATATGGAGCTTGAAGAAAAAACAACAGCTCTTTATGAATACACTTTATCAAGTCTCCAGACTCTTATAGATGCAGGTGTTGATGTCGGTATGGTTCAGATTGGTAATGAAACAACCGGTGGCATCTGTGGTGAAACAAGTTGGGAAAATATGTGTACTCTTTTCTCAGCAGGTTCTAAGGCAACAAGAGAAGTCGATGAAAACATTTTAGTTGCTATTCATTTTACAAATCCTGAAAAGAGTGGCAGATACGCTACTTACGCTGGATACCTTGATACTTATGAAGTTGATTACGATGTATTTGCTTCTTCATATTATCCTTTCTGGCATGGCACATTATCTAACCTTACAAGCGTACTGAAAAACGTGGCTGACACCTATGATAAGAAGGTAATGGTTGCAGAGACACAGTATGCTTATACTATGGAAGATGGCGATGGTCATTCAAACACTGTAAGCGAAAGCGCAACTGGTCAGGACTATGACTATGATATTTCCATACAGGGGCAGGCTGATGAGATGTCAGCAGTAATGCAGGCAGTTGTGAATGTAGGCGATGCTGGTATTGGTGTCTTCTACTGGGAGCCGGCATGGATTCCGGTTCAGGTATACGATGCAGATGCCGATGATGCTGAAGAAGTACTTGCAAGTAATAAGGAAAAATGGGAAAACTATGGTTCTGGTTGGGCTTCCTCTTATGCATCAGAATATGATCCAACTGATGCAGGTGTATATTATGGTGGTTCCGCTGTAGATAACATGGCCTGGTTTGATTTTGAAGGTCATCCAATGGATATTTTGAATATCTACAAATATGTTGAGACTGGTGCTTCCGCTCCTCTTTCCGTATTAAAGGTATCTGCAGAAGATGTAGAAGTAATCCTTGGCGAAGATATTACTCTTCCTGATGCAGTAATCACTTATAATGACGGAACAAGTGAAACAGTGTCAGTAGACTGGGATGAAACAGTTCTTGATAGCATTACAGAAATCGGTTCATATACAGTAACTGGAACAGTTACAAGTTCCAAGACAGAAGAAACTTATGATGTGACCTGCAGCATTACAGTAAAGCCAGTTAACCTTTTGGAAAATGGCGGATTTGAAAGCTCTACTCTTGATCCTTGGGCAATAACAGGTACTGGAGCAGATCTTGAAGTTAGCGGTTCTAATAATAGAAGCGGTTCAAATGCCCTTCATTTCTGGTATGGCTCAGATTTTGAATTTACTGCTGAGCAGGAAGTTACTCTTGATGCTGGAACTTATTCTGTAGAGACTTATCTGCAGGGAGGTTCTGCAAGCGATGATACAGTATTCCAGTTATACGTAACCATCGATGGTGAAGAACAAAGCGTTGATGGCAGCGTAACAACATGGCAGAATTGGACAAAGCTTTCAATGGATGATATTGAAATAGCTGAAGATGGAACTGCTGTTATTGTAGGCTTAAGAGTTAATGCAGAAGCTGGCGTATGGGGTTCATTTGATGACTGTTATCTATACAAGACAGGTGATGTAGATTCATCTGATGATTCTTCTACAGCTGGAAGTTCTGAAGAAAGCGCTGATTCTTCTTCCTCCGCTAGCAGCTCTGAAGAAAACAATGACTCATCTGCTGCTGGAAGCTCTGAAGAAATTGATAATTCAGATGATGCTTCTACTGGAAGTTCAATAGCTCCAGAGAACCCTTCTGATCCTGAAGAAGAAATCGTTCCAGGTAACCCTGGTCACAACCATGATTCAATCTTTAACAGAATCAATGATAGATTTAAGAAAATTGGAAATAACATCAAAAACACCTTCAACAGAATTAATGAAAGATGCAATAATTTCTTCAATAATCTTTGGGGCGGATTTGGAAAAATATCTATCAGAGGCTTCTTTAGATAAATAACTATTTCCTATATATTAAAAGAGGTTGCCATACCGGCAACCTCTTTTAATATGCGTTTAAGCTTACTTCTTATCTTTTTTATGTTTCTTTTCTGACTTGTCTTTTTTGTCTTCTTTGTCTTTCTTTTTCTTCTTGTGATCTTTATCTTTCTTTTCGGATTTGTCCTTTTTGTCTGACTTATCCTTTTTGTCTGACTTATCCTTTTTATCTTCTTTATCTTTCTTTTTCTTCTTGGACTTATCCTCGCCTGCTGCCTCCATTAGCTTTAATCTCTCTATGGCTGACATTGGTGCTCCAGCAGCAATCTGTATGCTTTCTCCTGTTTCATTGCTCTTATCTGCTTCTAATACTACTTCAGCATCTTGTGCTGCCTGCTCAGCAGGAGCATTTTCAGCTTCTTCGTATTCCTGTTCACGCTGATCATAGCTCATTACATTTGCAAGAACCGGGTGCTCTGCTGCAAACATTGCTACTTCTATAGAGCCGTCTTCATCTGAACCTTTTTTAACAGCTGGAAGTCTGTATTTACGTTCATAATAATCAACAGACTGTTCAAAGTTGCTTCCATCACCATTTTTAAGAAGTTCAATATAGGCGTGAGTATCAAAAAGATTCTGACTTACTTCAATAATACATACTCCGATGTTACTACAATGATCTGCTATTCTTTCAAAATCGGTTCCTATATCTGACAGATTAAAGCCCTGTTCGATAGTGCATTTACCCTTACGAAGTCTTCTTACATGTCTTCTCTTCACTTCCATATGAAGACCATCAATTACTTCTTCAAGTGGTTCAATTGACCTTGCAAGCTTAACATCCTGATTCTGGAAGGCTTGTATCGCATTGTTAACAATTTCTTTTACAGCCTCTCCAAATATCTGCAGTTCATTAAGAGCCTTAGGGGTAAATGGCTGCTCTTTTTCATGCATCTGTCTGGCTGTCTGCATGATATTAAGTGAATGGTCACTAATTCGCTCAAAATCTGTAATCGCATGTAACAAAATAGAAAGTGTATGGCTATCTGCAACTGCAAGCTGGCTGGAATTGATCTTCATAAGATAAGTTCCAAGCTCATCTTCATATTTATCTACTTTTTCTTCCAGATGAGCTACTTCATCAGCAACTTCCTGATTGTATTCAGTAATAAGGCTCATGGACTTAAATAATCCATCTCTTGCGTAATTAGCCATATCGCAGGCTGCAAGTCTTGCCTGTTCAAGAGCAAATGGTGGGTTAGACAAGAAGCGGTCATCCAATGCTGCAAGTGCAAGCTCTGATTCCTGCTGCTCTTTTTCTTTTTCATCTATAGGAATAGTCTTAAGAGCAAGCTTTACAAGTAGTCCTGAGAACGGAAGCATTAGAGGAGTAGCTACCAGGTTTACAAGTGTATGTATTCCTGCAATTCCTACCATGCCGGCCTGACTATCCATAAATGCAAAGTCCAGTACAGCATCTAATGAATAGAATATAACCATAAAGGTAACAGCCTTGATAATGTTGAAATACAAGTGCATCAACGCAGTTCTCTTACCATTTTTATTGGCTCCAAAGGATGAAAGAATAGCTGTGATACAGGTACCCACCTCGGAACCAATGACTACTGGAATAGCCATAGAATAATTGATTGTAACTGACAGTGATAACGCCTGCAAAATACCAATCGTTCCTGCAGAGCTCTGAATCATCATTGTAAATAAAATACCTACCAGGAAACCGATAATTGGATTGCTGAAGGTAAGCAATAGTGCCTGAAACTCTGGAACCTCACGAAGTGGAGATACAGCATCAGACATCATGTTCATACCAAACATCAAAACAGAAAAACCAAGTAAAATGGTTCCAATATTTCTTTTTTTGTCTGATTTGGTGAACATATAGAGAACAATACCAACTAATGCCAGGAACGGCGTAAATGAAGTTGGCTTAAACAAATTTATGATAAAGTTGTCACTGCTGATTGCATTAAGAGATAACAGCCATGCTGTAAATGTGGTACCAAGGTTGGCACCAAGAATTACGTTTACTGCCTGTTTAAGTGTCATGATACCGGAATTAACAAGACCGACTACCATAACCGTAGATGCGGATGAAGACTGCACAAGAGCTGTCACTCCCACACCAAAAAGGTATGCCAAAAGTTTATTAGATGTAATACCACTAAGTGTGCTCTCAAGCTTGCCGCCAGAAGCCTTAGTGAGTCCTCCACTCATTACATTCATTCCGTATAAAAAGAGTGCAAGACCACCTACTAAACCTGCTATCAATGAAAATACTTCTAATGAGCTCATTTTTCCTCCAAATTTGATACGTTTTGCTAAAAAGCAATTAACTGAGCTGAAATAAAAACCACTTTCTGTCTACTATTATCTTATCTGAATTTGATAGTAACATGCAATACTTAAACCGACTTAAAAATTTCATTAATTGTAGTTTTGTGCTATATTTAATGATACCGAAGAAAAAATATTGATTGCGAGGTTAAATTATGGCGCATATTCACGAAATATTACAGCTGACCGAGAATAAATTTGTTAATTTATTCAACGTTAAAGGAACTAATGACAAAGGATTTCAGTCAAATTATTTTGTCGCTTCAAGAGCAAAAAATGTTGATGAATTAAAAATAACAACTAAAAAGATTAATGCTGATGGAGTTGCCATCTATAGCTTATATGGAGAAAAAAGAGATAAGGTAGTTCTGGTAAAACAGTATCGCTATCCTATCGACACTTATGTTTATGAGCTTCCTGCAGGTCTTTGCGAGCAGGGTGAAAACTACCGTGAAGCTGCTATCAGAGAGATGCATGAGGAAACCGGTCTTACCTTTACTCCTATTGACGCAGATCCAATGTACGAAGCTCCACGCTTTACTACTATTGGTATGACTGATGAAGCAGTTGCTGCTGTATATGGCTATTCTGAAGGTACTGTTTCTGACAAGTTCAATGAAGCCAGCGAGGAAATCGAAGTTGTAATCGCTGACAGAGACGAAGTCAGACGCATTCTTAAAGAAGAACGTGTTGCTGTACAGTGCGCATATCAGTTGATGCATTTTTTACATGACGAAGACCCGTTTGCTTTTCTTGAAGCAAAATAATAAAGAGTTCTATAAAAAAGGAACAGCCCTTAAGCTATATACGCTTTTGGACTGTTCCTTTTTTGTTTTCTTTATTCTTCTTCGCTCCAGGCAATCGCACATTTTACAGCACGTTTCCAGCCCTTTAATAAGCCTTTTCTTGTATCGTCATCCATATCCGGCTCAAATTTTCTTCCCAGCTGCCAGTTATTTTTAACATCATCGATGTCCTTCCAGTAGCCTATTGCAATACCAGCAAGATATGCAGCTCCAAGAGCTGTTGTTTCAATGCACTTAGGCCTGTAAGTAGTAGCATTACAGATGTTTGCCTGGAATTTCATAAGGAAGTTATTGGCACTGGCACCGCCATCAACCTTAAGTTCCTTGAGTTCTACGCCTGCATCCTCTTCCATAGCCTTAATAACATCTGCACACTGATAGCATATTGATTCAAGAGTTGCCCTTATGAAATGCTCTTTTTTACATCCTCTGGTAATTCCTACCACTGTTCCTCTGGCATATGGATCCCAATATGGTGCTCCCATTCCTGTGAACGCAGGAACTACATATACGCCAGCTGTATCAAATACTTCATCAGCATATTCTTCTGACTGAGATGCTGTCTTTATCATACGCATCTCATCTCTAAGCCACTGTATGCTAGCACCAGCTACAAAAACGCTACCTTCAAGGGCATAAGCCGGCTCGTCAGATACACTTGCAGCTATTGTGGTCAAAAGGCCATGCTCTGACTTAATTGCTTTGCTTCCTGTATTCATAAGCAGGAATCCACCTGTTCCATAGGTGTTTTTTACCTGTCCAACTTCAAAACAGCATTGTCCAAAAAGTGCTGCCTGCTGATCACCTGCAGCTCCTGCAATCGGAATTTCTCCGCCAAGAATTGAAGCGTCTGCATTTCCATAGACGCAGCTGCTTGGCATAGCCTTTGGAAGCATTGAAGCAGGTATATGGAACTTCTCAAGAAGCTCCTCATCCCAGCATCTTTTATGAATATCAAAAAGCATTGTTCTTGAGCAGTTTGTATAATCTGATACATGAACCTTGCCTTTAGTAAGGTTCCAGATAAGCCATGCATCTACATTACCAAACGCAAGCTTTCCAGCTTCTGCTTTTTCTCTGGCTCCTTCAACATTATCCAGTATCCATTCTATTTTGGTTGCTGAAAAATATGCATCAGGTACAAGTCCTGTTTTTTCACGAATAACCTTGTCAAAGCCTTCTTTTTTGATCTCTTCAATGCGGTCTGCAGTTCTTCTGCACTGCCATACAATTGCATTGTAAATTGGCTCTCCAGTCTCTCTGTCCCAGACAATTGTTGTCTCTCTCTGATTTGTTATTCCAATTGCTGCAATGTCATCAGCATTTGCACCTATAGTTGCCATTGCCTCTATTGCAACAGCCAACTGAGATGACCATATCTCTCTTGGATTGTGTTCAACCCATCCTGGCTGTGGATAGTACTGCTGAAACTCCTTTTGCGCCATGCTGACAATTTTGCCACTCCTGTCAAAAAGGATACATCTTGAACTTGTTGTACCCTGATCCAGCGCTAATACATACTTCTTTTCACCCATAATTTTAAAACCTACCTTCTTATTTTTTTAACAGGACATCCCCACAATATCCTGATAAATAACATATCAATCTGCCTTCCAGAGCATTCTCACATAACGGCCATAATGTGACTCGCCAAGGGTAACCGCCTGTTCTCCGCTATATGCATCTCCATATATGTTTTCTTCTATATCCTGTTCATCAACTACTTCAAAGCCAAGCTTTTTACATAGGTGTACAGATACTTCATTTTCTTTTTTTACAAAGGTCTGGACTGTGTCAAATTGCAGCACATCCCGGCCATATTCCATTATTGCCTTACATACTTCATAGGCATAGCCTTGTCTTTGATAAGGCGTAGCAATCAAAAAGCCAAGCTCGACGTTGTCAAAGCCGCGTCTCACACTAAATCCGGCTCTTCCTATTATTTCTTCATTTTCCTTTGCTATGACTGTCCAGGTCCCAAATCCCATCAGGCCATATACTTTATCAATGTAATCCTTGGTATATCTCTTTTCATCCTCAGGATTTTCAAATAACCCCTCTATATACCTTGTCATTTCAGGGTCTGCATAGATTCTGTAAAAATCATCCACATCCTCTACTGTAGTTTCTCTGATTATGCAGCGCTCCGTTTCCAGTACTGTCCAAGGAAGATGTGCCGCTCTCTGATATGCCTTTACAAAAGAGTCTTCCTCCACCATATCAATATCTGTGAAAACATATTTAAGTCCGTTAAACTTTTCATCTGAGTTGCCATCGTGAGCAAAACCAATTACATAGCATCCGCTTTTGATCAGGTCCTCTGCTATAAGCATGGAATCTACGACAAATAAGGCATTTCCAATATTTATCGGCTTGTCTTCATTTAGCGCTGTAAGTAATATATATCCGGATTCAAGCTGTGTTCTTGTTATTTCAATTTTTTGACAGCTATATCCACAATCAGTCAGATATTTCAGTTCATCCTCCACCTGCTTTGATACTTTATCAGCAATTATGTCGTACTCATCTGTCGTGGAGTCAGAATCCTTCAGCGTACAAAAAATTATGTTCCTAAGCACGATGAAATCCTCCGTTGCAATCTAGGGCTTTGGAATTACAGCGTGACGTTTAGTCACGAGCTGTCACTTCCATTGCTTATCCAATATGTATATTGTATAATAAATTGCACCGTTAGTCACTTTTTAGATTGTGCACATTTATATGCGAAAAAGCTTATAAATAGGCGCTTTTAAAGAAACGAAAGAAGGTAAACAATGGCTCAAAATCCAGTAGTTACAATTACAATGAGAAACGGCGATGTTATGAAAGCAGAGCTGTATCCAGAAATTGCACCAAACACAGTAAATAATTTTATTTCTTTGATCAATCATAATTTCTATGATGGACTTATTTTCCATCGTGTAATCAGAGGATTCATGCTTCAGGGTGGAGATCCTGAAGGAACAGGAATGGGTGGTCCTGGTTATGGAATTAAGGGAGAATTTGCTTCAAATGGCTTTGAAAACAACTTAAAGCATACTGAAGGTGTTCTGTCTATGGCAAGATCAATGTTCCCTGATTCTGCAGGCTCACAGTTCTTTATCATGCACAAAAACGCTCCTCATCTTGATGGCGATTATGCTGCATTCGGTAAGATCATTGAAGGTATGGATGTTGTAAACAAAATTGCTGAAACTGATACAGATTACAGTGATAGACCTATTGAAGATCAGGTAATGGAAAAGGTTACCGTAGATACATTTGGTGTGGATTATCCTGAACCAGAGAAATGCTAATTTACCCCTAAAAAGGGAGGATGCCAAGTAAACTTTTGGTTTACTTGGCATATTATGAAAAAGTTTTTTAATTGGTAGTGTGTCTTATCTCATCTGACAATTTTAGTATACAGAACATAAATGTACAAATGATGATTTGAAGTAACCATTCTTTTAATTAATTATGAACAAATTGTAAACGTCGCAGCTAAGTTCAAAACTTAACTGCGACGTCTTATGTTTGCTATATTCTGTTATGTTTCAGTTTACTGCAGAAGTATCACCTTTTAAGTAATTCTCTATATCTGCAACTGCATCATTTTCATCAGTGCCATC
>JAZRKG010000134.1:0-2188 GCA_045646185.1 Butyrivibrio sp. | reverse complement strand
TAAATGGTGAACTTCTGAAACTGGCGATAGCAGACACTGTCATCAGATACCCTTACTTTGGCGTCAGATTCATAGAAAAAGATGGAGATTTCTATGCGGTAAGGAATGAAATGAAGCTTGAGGCACATCACAAAGATGGATTTATCCCACTGGGCGGACATAGTAACAATTATCATCTCATGGGAGTTACATATTGGGAAAAGAGCCTTAAACTCTCTTTTCATCACGGACTTACAGATGGAAGAGGTGCAAAGACATTTCTCGAGACATTGCTCAGATTCTACAGTGATTATAAAAATGCTGACATGGGTGAATATGAGCAGATAAGAGAAGAACACCACTTGCTGGCATCTGAACTATCGGTAGCCGAACTTACTGATCCGTGTGAAAAGAAGTACGAGCTAAATAGAAAAAGCATGAAGATTGAAAGCCTGTCCGACAAGGGATATAAGCTTCCTGAAACAAAGAATAAAGATGATCATAGGCGTTATGAGATCAGTTTTTCACAGAAGCAGTTTATGGATGCCTGCAAGAGCATCGGCGCATCTCCGATCACATATCTGAGCATACTGATGAGCAGAGGGATAAAAGAGATTTCTTTAGACTGTGATAAGACTATAGTAAGTAATTTCCCTATGGACGCAAGACATATATTAGGTTGTGATGCCACCTTCAAAAACTGTGTTAAGAGTATGACTCTGCCTTACGGAAGAGAAGAGGAGAACCTTTCAGACAGTGAAATAGCTGCGAAATATAAAAGGCTTCTCAATGCCCAGAAAGAGCATGATCACTGTGCAAAGGAATTTAATAATATCAATATGCTTCTGAGTGTCATAGGACATTTTCATTCATTTGCAGGAAGACAGAAACTCCTTGGATTCATGGAAAATCTTGCGCTGGACACTTATCTTATAAGTTACATAGGTCAGTTTGATATGCCGGGTGAACTTGTGGATGAGGTACACCTGTATTCAAACTGTTCAAGCGGTCTTGTGCTCAATATGACATGTCAGAGTGGGAAATTTATCATTGATCTGACACAGGATTTTTCGACTGACAAATATGTAAATGCACTTAGGAAGCAGTTTGAAAAGGCAGGAATAGATCTGGTAGTATCTGATGAGATCATATTTGAAACGCCATTTGATGAACTCTCAGAAATCATAACATCACCGGCAGACACTGGGGAACAGGTAAGAGACTGGCTTGATAAGTTTGTTGCTGGTGCAAAGGCCTCATCGCAGGCTGCAAAGGAACGTGCAGAAGCGGCCAGAAATATGAACCCGCAGATTACTGCGCTATATTATGATGCTGCATCAGGCACAATGAAGAGTTTTGATCCAACTAAGAATACTCAGGAAGAGATGCAGAAACTAGTGGAAAATGTCCCCTCATTGTTTATTTCGTAAATATTCAATAAAATAAATTCAGGAGATATATAAATGAGCGATGTATGCGTAGTAACAGGTGGTGGCAGTGGTATGGGGCTTTCAGCAGCTCTTCAGATGCCAAAGGATAAGATAATAATCGTATCAGGAAGGACTATCTCCAAGCTTGAAAAGGCTGTGGAACAGCTAAAAGAAGGTGGGCATGAAGCATATGCCTGCACATGTGATACGTCAGACCGGGAAAGCGTAAAAAAGCTGGTGGAGTTTGCGGCTTCAAAAGGAACTGTCAGAAATGTTATCAATGCAGCGGGAATGTCGCCGAACATGGCAAAGCCTGAACTACTTCTCAGAGTTAATGCGCTTGGCACAGTTTATATCAATCAGGAGTTTTCAAAAGTGATGCCAAGGGGCAGCGTTATAGTGGATATCTCTTCAAATTCTGCGTATGCATTACCGAAGATCCTCCTAAATAAAAAGACCTTTGCCCTTGCTGAAACAGATGAAGCAAAATTCATAGCAAAGTGTATCAAAACAAGTAACCTTGCCAAAACGGATTATCAGAAGTCAGGCTTTGCTTATGCTCTTTCCAAGAGCTTCGTTGTCTGGTATGCACAGAAGAGTGCTTTTGAGTATGGGCAGAAAGGAATCCGTGTGTGCTCTCTAAGTCCAGGACTTATTGCGACTGACATGGGCAAACTTGAAGAAAAGGAAGGTGCCAGTATGCTTGAATATGCAGCAGAAAAAAGGATGGGTACTCCGGATGAGCTTGGATTTGCAATTGCGACTGTAGCAGATGAAAG
>JAZRKG010000133.1:0-8906 GCA_045646185.1 Butyrivibrio sp. | reverse complement strand
AAGTTTATATGATAAAATTACTAGGTATAATGCTGATAAAGAAAGTGGTTGGTGGTGAATAAAAAAATAATTTTAAACAAGAATGATTTGATTTTGTTACTGGCTATTCTGGCTATAGGAAGCATTCTCCTTGTTTTTATAAAGGTTACCGGTCAAAGAGGCGACAGAGTTGTTGTTACAGTTGATGGTGCAGTTTTTGGAGAGTATGACCTTGATCAGGATAGGCAGGTTTTAATTGAAACTGAGGCCGGAATCAATCTCCTGGTCATTCAAAGTGGCAGTTGCTTTTTGGAAGATGCTGACTGCCCGGATAAATTATGTGTTAAACAGGGGACTATTAATAATGTTGGACAAAGCATTATTTGTCTTCCCCATAGAGTTGTTATATCCATCGAAGGTGAAGCTGAACAAACCTATGATACAATGGCTCAATAAATTTGATTTTTGAGGAAAGTATGAAGAAAAGTAATTACATATCTTTTATGGGGCTTCTCGTTGCAGTGGCTTTGATTTTGTCTTATATAGAGTCACTAATCCCATTTTTTTATGGAATCCCGGGAATGAAACTGGGACTTCCAAACATGGCAATAGTGCTTGCCTTATATTGTCTTGGCAAAAAAGATGCACTTCTAATAAATCTTATACGTATTGTTTTATCAGGTTTATTATTTGGAAATCTTGCTGGAATCATATTTAGTATTGCCGGGGCTTTTATAAGCTATTTATGCATGCTAATTGCGATGAATACAGGAAAATTTAGCATTAAAGGCGTTAGCATAATTGGCGGTGTTACTCATAATGTAGCACAGATTCTTATTGCTGCTTTTGTAGTTAAGACCTCTGGCATTGTCTATTATATGCCGTTTTTGATAATTGCCGGCGCTTTAACGGGCTTTTTAAACGGATTTATTGCAGATGCGGTCAAACCTTTTTTGAAAAGATTATATGTATAATGATTTTATTACAGAAAATAAAAATAGATTGTGAAGGGGAACTATGATTGCTTATTTAAATGGAACGGTAGAGTCACTGGAAAGTGACAATGTTGTTATTGATGTTAATGGAATCGGATATAATGTAATGATTTCCGGTTCCACAGCTGATAAGATGCCTGGAATTGGCTCTACTGTCAAGATTTATACCTATACCTGTGTAAGAGAGGATGCTTTTAATCTTTTTGGCTTTTTATCCAGGGATGAGCTTAACTTTTTTAAAATGCTTATTTCAGTAAGTGGAATTGGCCCTAAGGGCGGACTTGCAATTTTATCTGTTATGACACCAGATGATCTGAGGTTTGCTATTTTGGCAGGAGATGCCAAGGCTATTTCAAGAGCACCCGGAATTGGCAAAAAAACTGCTGAAAGACTTGTGCTTGAACTTCATGATAAGATTTCCAGTGATGACATAGTTAGTGGCAAAATCGGTGATGGCTCTGTTATGGGCAATGCTGCTGAAGCTTCAGGAAATAGCAGAGATGAAGCAGTTGCAGCTCTTGTTGCTCTGGGATATGGTTCATCCGATGCACTTAGAGCAGTCAGAAAGGCTATGGCTGATAGGCCAGAGATTTCAGACGACACAGAAGCTATACTTAAATCTGCGTTGAAGGAGCTGTTTTAAATGGAAAATCGCACAATTAAAACATCCAGAAGCCTGGATGCCAATTTTAACAATGAAGATATAAAAATTGAAGGTTCACTTAGACCAAAACAGCTTTCTGAATACATAGGTCAGGAAAAAATAAAGGACAGCCTTAAAATATATATCCAGGCTGCAAAGCAGAGAAAAGAAAGCCTTGATCACCTATTGTTTTATGGTCCTCCTGGACTTGGCAAAACTACTCTTGCAGGTATTATAGCCAATGAAATGGGAGTAAATATAAAAATTACCAGTGGGCCTGCAATAGAAAAACCTGGTGAAATGGCAGCAATTCTCAATAACCTTCAGGAAGGTGATGTGCTTTTTATCGATGAGATTCACAGACTTAACAGACAGGTTGAAGAAGTACTTTACCCTGCAATGGAGGATTTTGCCATAGATATTATGATTGGCAAGGGACCAACAGCGAGATCTATTCGTCTTGACCTTCCACATTTTACTCTTATTGGAGCCACAACCAGAGCGGGAATGCTTTCTGCACCTCTTCGTGACAGATTTGGTATGATTCATCATCTTGAGTTTTACGAGGTTAATGAACTCTGCAATATTATTATCCAGTCTGCTGGCGTTCTTGGAGTAGAGGTAGAAACTGCCGGGGCTATTGAGATGGCAAGGAGAAGCCGTGGAACGCCGAGACTTGCTAACAGAATTCTCAAAAGAGTTCGTGACTATGCTCAGGTAAGATATGATGGCAGAATTACAGAAGAAGTTGCTGTGACAGCCCTTGATCTTATGGATGTAGATAAGCTTGGTCTGGACAGAACAGATCGAAATCTTCTTTTGACACTCATAAATAAGTTTGACGGTGGTCCTACCGGACTTGATACTCTGGCTGCAGCCATAGGTGAGGATGCAGGTACAATAGAAGACGTTTATGAGCCTTATCTTATAAAGAATGGTCTGATAAACAGAACGCCGAGAGGACGCGTAGTTACTGATGAAACCTATCGTCATTTTGGTCTTGAAAACCCTAAGGATACCGATATATAATTATTGTATCTTGTTTGAGGGAAAGAAAAAGATTGGGGAGTGTTGTTATGGCATCTAAAAATGATACTGAAGTTATTATAGGTGGTAAGGTATTTACCCTTAGTGGTTACGAGAGCGAGGAATATCTCCAAAAGGTAGCCTCCTATATTAACAATAAAATTGCTGAGTACAACAAGCTTGAAGGCTTTAAGAGACAGCCTATTGATACTCAGAATGTTTTACTTCAGCTTAATATTGCTGATGATTATTTTAAGGCAAAAAAGCAGATTGAGCTTTTAGAGGAGCAGGTAAATGAAAAGGAAAAAGAGCTTTATGATATAAAGCACGAGCTTATTGCTTCTCAGATAAAGCTTGAAAATACCGAAAAGACTATAAAGTCTTTACAGTCTAATCTTAATGATGATTCTAAAAAAATCATCCAGATGGAAACAGAACTTAAAAGTTTAAAGAAGAAATAAAAAGGGGCTGTCTTTACGACAGCCTTTTTCATGGATGTTAGGAGATTTAATGGGTAAAGTCGAACTGTTAGCGCCGGCCGGAGGATATAATACAATGGTTGCAGCCTTTAACGCCGGTGCAGACGCTGTTTATCTGGGTGGCAACAGATTTGGAGCGAGAGCATATGCAGATAACTTTTCAGAGGAAGAGGTTATTCGCGCAATTAAATATGCTCATTTACATGGCAAAAAAATCTATATGACCATAAATACCCTTGTAAAAGAGTCTGAAATCGGTGCTCTGCATGACTATCTGGAGCCTTTTGATAAGACAGGACTTGATGGCGTTATTGTTCAGGATTTTGGAGTGTTTAAATACATTAGGGAAAATTTTCCTGATATTGAGCTTCATGCCAGCACCCAGATGACTCTGACAGGACAGTATGGCGCAAAGTACCTTAAGGGCATGGGCGCAACCAGAATTGTTCCAGCCAGAGAGCTTACTCTTTCTGAAATTAAAAATATAAAAGCAAATGAAGATATTGAGATAGAGTCCTTTATCCATGGTGCCATGTGTTATTGCTATTCCGGAGCATGTCTCTTTAGCAGTATGCTTGGCTCCAGAAGTGGTAACAGGGGCAGATGCGCTCAGCCATGCAGACTTCCATATACAACTGATAATTCTTCCAAAGAACTATATCCACTAAGTCTTAAGGATATGTGTACTGTTTATGATATACCGGATTTGATTGATGCTGGGATTGATTCATTTAAGATCGAAGGCCGTATGAAGAGTCCTGAGTATGCTGCCGGAGTAACCTATATTTACCGCAAATATATTGATAAATATTATGAAAATGGGAGAGAAGGCTTCATAATTGATGAAGAAGACCTGAGGATACTTAAAACTCTTTATCTTAGAACAGAAATCTGTAACGGCTACTATTTCAGACATAACGGCAAGGAAATGGTGACA
The DNA here is from genome assembly GCA_045646185.1 of Butyrivibrio sp. Taxonomy (GTDB): domain Bacteria; phylum Bacillota; class Clostridia; order Lachnospirales; family Lachnospiraceae; genus Butyrivibrio. Next base: position 4,847 of record JAZRKG010000133.1, on the reverse strand, counting down.
CTGACCAAGCCTGGATATAACGGTACTGACGATGAAATTCTGGAGCAGATAAGAAATGAATACATTACAGGTGAACAGAAGATACCTGTAAGTGCTTATTGCTATATAAAAAAGGATGAGCCAATTATCTTTACTTTAAGTACGGATAAGTATTCCTATACTGTTACCGGTGATGTTGTAGAAGGTGCTCTTAAGAGACCGACTACTTTTGAGGATGTAAAAAAACAGCTTTCCAAATTTGGGAATACCTTTTTTGAAGAAACGGATATTACTGTAGATTTTGATACTACTGGTGGTGAAGTCTTTTTACCAGTAAAAGCCTTAAATGAACTCAGGCGAAATGCTGTTTTGGGGCTTGAAAATGAGATCATTAAAGGGAATGGGCTTAGAGAATGCGCTATTGAAGAGCCTCAGGAAAAAGAAGCTGTGATTGCAGAAGGCTATAGCTCAAAGAAGCCTGAAAAATCACCTTCTCAGGTTCTTGATGTTCTGATTTCAGATAATGCACAGCTTACTGAGCTTGTTAATTATTTGAGAGACCGTGAAAAAACAGCTGTTAATAGAATTTATCTTGAAAGCAGGCTTGTTTTATCAGAAAATATTGATAGCGCTATTACACTGCTAAATGAAATGTGTGATATTTATGTTGCGCTTCCAGTTATTACAAGGCAGGAAGAGAACGCTCCTGATATAAAGGATATTGAGGATATACTTAGCTATATCCAAAAGCATTCCTTAAAGGGTGTTCTGGCAAGAAATGTTGAGCAGATTAGTCTTTTATCAGAGCTTAAGGCAGAAGTGGATGTTATAACTGATTACGGACTGTATATTTGGAATAGCCTGGCTGCTTCAGAGTTTAAAGATTCTTCATTTAAGAACGGATTTAATGTAAGTTCAATGAGCGTGCCTCTTGAACTTACAAGACGTGAAGCTATTGATCTTGCTGCAGGAATTGGTAGCGGAGAAGCTTTATCTTATCAGATTTATGGCTACACACCTATGATGGTTACAGCTAATTGTCTGAATAAAACCTTAAAGAGCTGCACTATGAAGAGAGGTGAGCACCTTTATGGTATAAGCAGCTTTACTGACAGACAAAAACACAATTTGCCTTATAGCTTTGACTGCAGATATTGCATGAATATTATATGGAACGCAGTTCCGCTGTCTCTTCACAAACAGATCAGGAATATTTTGTCTGATGCAGTTTTTGGCCATTTGCGAATTGATTTTACCATAGAAAAAGCAAATGATATGCCTGGGATTATTGAGTTTTTTGATGAAATGATATTGAGGGGAGTTTCTGACCTGGAGCCGGCTTATGAATATACAACCGGTCATTACAAGAGGGTTACAGAATAACTGGGGAAAGTAATGGAATTATATGTAACAGAGTTATCTAAATATATAATTGTTATTCTTATGCTGTTTTATACAGCTCAAAGTTTTCTTGTTTTTAGATATAAGAGTGAAAGTAGAAGAAATGGAATCTATATCAGACAGACAGTTTTTTTGTTTCTAACTCAGATTGCCTGTCTGGTACAGATTGTTGCGGCAACTGGAAATATAACCTATTTGCTTTTTGGTGCCTTCCAGATAATAATTATTTTCGCAATTATTCTTATGTATTATCTTATCTACCCTGAAGGAAACAGGCTTATTATTAACAATATGTGCATGCTGCTTATGATCGGCATGGTGATGCTGACAAGACTTAACTATGATAAGGCAGTCAGACAGTTTATTATTGCCCTTGCATCTATTGTTATGGGGTTGTTTATTCCTGAGCTTATTTTCAGAATGGATTTTCTCAGAGATTTTAAATGGGTCTATGCTTTAGCTGGTATTCTGGCTCTTTCTGTTGTTTTGGTTTTGGGCTCTGTTACGAATGGCTCTAAAATCACCTATACTCTTTTGGGAATTACATTTCAGCCATCTGAATTTGTCAAAATTCTCTTTATCTTTTTCCTTGCAGCAGCTGTTTATCAGGATCAGTCCTTCAAGAATCTTGTTCCTGTTGCAATTATTTCTGCTGCGCATGTTATCGTTCTTGTTCTTTCAAAGGATTTGGGATCAGCCCTGATTTTCTTTGTAGTGTTTACCTTTGTGATATTTATTGCTACGAGAAATTTCTGGTACTTCCTGTTATGCGTATTTTTTGGAGCTGCTGCATCGGTAGTTTCCTATAAGCTTTTCACTCACGTTCAGGCCAGAGTTTCAGCATGGCTTGATCCATGGACTGAGATTGATTCATCGGGCTATCAGATAACACAGTCTTTGTTTGGAATTAGTAGTGGAGGCTGGTTTGGTCTGGGATTATTTGGCGGAACACCAACTACAATTCCATATGTTGAAGCGGATTTTATTTTCTCTGCAATCGCAGAAGAGCTTGGCATTATTTTTGCTGTGCTTATGACGCTTGTATGTCTCAGCACATTTTTCATGATAATGACTGAAGCTTTTCATTTAAGAGATAATTTTTATCGTCTGATTTCTGTGGGCATTGGAGTTACGTACATTTTTCAGGTATTTCTGACAATTGGCGGAGGAACCAAGTTTATTCCACTTACTGGCGTAACACTTCCGCTTGTAAGCTACGGCGGTACCTCTGTTCTTACAACAATCATTATGTTTTCCATATTTGAAGGAATCTGCATGATCAGGCAGGATGAGCATTATGCGGCGATTGAGAGAAGAAAAGCAAAAGAACAGCGTGGAGGGGAAAGGACATATGACAGAAAGACGGCAAGATGAACGCGCTGCAAGTAATGGACGTTCAAAATCAAGTTCCAGAAAGAAACGTTTATATCCAATAATTTTTACATGTGCTTTCTTTGGGCTTTTATTTGCAGGTATGCTTGGCTATACCTGTTATTATTCATATACCAACAGAATGGAGCTTATAAACAATAGCTACAATGGACGTCAGCAGATACTTCTTGCTCAAAACACAAGAGGTACTATCTATTCAGCTGATGGTGAGGTTCTTGCAGAGACTGTTACTGATTCTGAGGGTAATGAGACCAGAAGCTATCCTTATGGAAAAGAATTTGCTCATATTGTAGGTTATTCTACAAATGGAAGAGCAGGCGTTGAAGCACTGGCTAATTATTATCTGATAAATACAAACATCGACTTGTCTGAAAAGGTTAAACTGGATGCATCCGGTTCTAAATATCCTGCAGATAATGTAAATACAACTCTGAATGTAGCACTTCAGGAAACAGCCTATAAAGCGCTTGCTGCTTATCAGGGAGCAATCATTGTATCTAATCCCAAAACCGGTGAGATACTTGCAATGGTTTCAAAGCCTGACTTTGACCCTAATAATATTGAGGAGGAGTGGAGCAGTCTCGTCTCATCCTCATCTAATACACAGCTATTAAACAGAGCAACCCAGGGACTTTACCCACCTGGTTCAACCTTTAAGATTGTAACAGCTCTTGAGTATATAAAAGAAAACTCCAATACCTTTAATAATTACTCATTTACATGTACCGGTAAGTTTACACTTGGAGAGGATTCCATTGCATGCTATCACGGCACAAGCCATGGAAGTGTCAATCTCTATTCCTCTTTTGCAAAGTCCTGTAATTCTTCCTTTGCAAATATTGGTATGAGCCTTGATAAGACTTCTTTTGCCAAATTATTGGATACACTTATGTTTAATAGCGAGCTTCCTCTTAAGCTCAATTACAGCAAGAGCTATGCATATTGCGATGAGGATATTTCCAATTCTGATATGATGCAGCTGTCTATTGGACAGGGAACAACCTCTATTACACCTATGCACCTTAATATGATTACCTGTGCCATAGCTAATGATGGAGTTTTGATGAAGCCTTATGTAATTGATAGTGTTGTTACAGCTGATGGAAAAACAGTAGAATCCTTTGGAAGCTCAGAATACAAGAGACTTATGTCTTCAGATGAAGCAGCAATACTTACAGAGCTTATGGAAGGCGTTGTAGAAAGCGGTACAGCTACAAAGCTTAAGGGCCTTAGCTATACTGCTGCAGGTAAAACAGGTTCTGCCGAATTTAATTCTGACAGTGATTCTCATGCCTGGTTTACAGGTTTTGCTCCGGCAGAGGACCCTGAAATCTGTGTTACCATAATAATAGAAAACGCCGGCAGCGGCGGTGAATATGCCGTGCCGGTCGCTAAAAGAATCTTTGATACATATTTTGGCGTTTAATAAATCTCTTTTATTGTAAGCCATCTAAACTGGGATAAATCAACGGTTGTCCTGTCTTCTAGTGTGATAATTGGATGCGAAGGATCATTTTCGTTTATTCCTGATATTATGCCTATTCTGTCATCCTTGAGCTTTGCAGCCAGACCAAGCTGTGAATAAGCAAGGTGGGACAGGATAGGTTTTATTAATTTCTCATCAAATTTTGTTTTTTGCTCTTCTTCAAAATAGGAGATGATCTCAAAAGCATTCTTTGGCTCTCTGTATGCTCTGTGCGAAGTCATTGCTTCATAAACATCGATTATTGAGATATACTGAGCAAATCTGTTTATTTCCTTGCCTTTAAGTCCATTTGGATAGCCTGAACCGTCTATTCTTTCATGATGCTGAGCGGTAGCGAGAAAGATGTTTTTGTTGGCATTTGTTCTTTTTAACATATCCTCGCCAAGATAGGTATGCTGTTTTACCAGATCGTATTCGGCTTCTGTTAATTTATCCGGCTTCCAGAGAATTCTGTATGGAAGGCGGAGCTTTCCAATATCGTATACAAAGCCTGCCTGCACAAGGACTGTAACCTCCGGCTCATTTAGTCCTAGCCATGAGCCAAATACACCTGCTATAAGAGCAGAATTGAGGCAATGGGCATGGGTAA
>JAZRKG010000132.1:0-46871 GCA_045646185.1 Butyrivibrio sp. | reverse complement strand
ATTTCACAATGTACGCTAAAGAGCTAACTGAAAAAGCCAATGCGGAGAAAACTGAAGACATAACAATAGACCTCAAGTCCACTATGGATATAGGAACTAATGATGTCAGAAATGTAGGCTATGGTATCCTCAAGAATCTATATAAAGAATTGGAAATAGATAAGTTCTGGAACTGGAAGACACGTGACCATAAGATGAAGTTCAGCACTGATCAGATAACAAAACTTCTCACTTTCTCTAGAGCACTTAACCCTGGTTCAAAAAGATACACTCTTAACAGCTGTGATTTCTTCTTTGAACCTTTCGATGACTGTTCTCTTGATGACATATATCATGCCCTTGATATCATTGCAGAAAACAAAGACGATCTTCAGACATGGATTTATGAAAAATCACAGAAAATAGTTCCCCGTGATATGTCTGTGTCTTACTTTGACTGTACGAACTATTACTTTGATATCAGCCGCCCTGATGTAGATGATGTTGATGATGTTGATGATGAAGGCAATCCCATAGATGCGGACGGCAATCCGGCTGATGCCAAATATCGTAAGCGTGGTCCAGAGAAGAATCATCGCCCTGATCCAATAGTGGAGATGGGACTGCTCATGGATAAGAATGGTATACCGATGGCATTTGATATGTTCCCCGGCAACGAATCTGAAAAAGTACATATGCGTCCAATCATAAACAGAGCCAAAGAAAAGTTTGATGACTGCAGGGTTATCTTCGTAGCAGACAGAGGACTTAATACCTCAGATAACATCTACTGGCTTAATGGAGATAATAAAGGCGACAACAATACTCGAGACGGATATGTTTACGGACAGACTGTAAGAGGTGCTGACTCAGAGTTCAAGGAATGGGTATTGAAAGATGATTATAAAAACGACAAGATAACAGATGATGAAGGAAATAAAATAACCTTCAAGCACAAATCCCGCATCTTCCCAAAGGAACTACATGTTAATGTAACAAAGCCGGGTCAGAAGAAACCTGTAAAAAAGAAAGTTGTTGTAGATCAGAAACAGCTTGTCTACTACTCAGAAAAGTATGCCAAAAAACAGAAGGCTGACCGTGAAGCAATGATCTCGCGTGCCAAAGACCTGATAAATAATCCAAAGAAATACACACGTGTAACTGCTAAAGGAAGCGCATCATACGTGATAAATATAGCATTCGACAAGAAAACTGGAGAAATAGTCGAAGGCAGAAATCTTGAACTTGATATCGAAAAGATCAGGGAAGAAGAAAAATATGATGGATACTACTCTATTGTAACCAGCGAATTAAACATGAGCGATGAAGAGATGCGCAATGTCTACAGAGGACTTGCAAGGATTGAAGACTCATTCAAAGTAACAAAGACTTTCTTTGAATCACGCCCTGTATATCTTAGAACCAATAAGCACATCGACGCTCACTTTACCACCTGCTTCCTTGCACTGGTACTTATAAGGCTATTAGAGAAAAAACTTGACGGAAAATATCAGGCAGGAAGAATCATAGATTCGCTGAAGAAATACAACTGTACAAAGCTTCACACAAATCTGTGGAGATTCACCTACTATGACGAAGTCATCGATGAATGCAGCAAAGCCTTTGGGTTGACACTTAATCTTCAGAATCGAAAACAGCAGGACATTCAGCGCCTGTTACGTTACTGAAATGGAAGAAATCCCAATCATGGGATTTCTCTGAAACAAGTGCATCAAAGATGCACAAAAATCCTTATTCGGGCTTGTCTAACCGTACTAACATATCTATAGGTTAGTCAAGGCCAAAGCCGCGAAGCGGTGCCCTGCGGGCAACCTTGACAAACCTATAGATATGTTGGAGAAAGTAACCAAGCCCGAATTAAGGATAAGAGCGCTCCGCACTCTATATTCAATGGCAACTGCCTTGGCAGTTGGCTTCCTTTCTTGCTTTCTACATGGGTTGCAAAACACCGTCAAATTTTTCTTGATTGCTATGAAATAAATGCTGTTGCGCCATACAGAAGAAAAGGCTCAATCCCAGATGTGCTCTGGGATTGAGCCTGTTTTGCTTCTGAACTTGAGATGCAATTCTATTTTAACATTTATCATTCTTATTTGATATATTTTTAGCAATTGGTATAATAAAGCTAAGATGAATACTTATGACAACTTTGAAAACAGCAACTCTCGGCTGCAGGCTAGATGTAATTTTTTTACAAAGAGAGATTTGGGGGATTTAATGCGAAATAAAATCTTATCAGGGATTTTGCTAATAACAATTTCTGTCTTTCTATGTCAGAATTCTTTTACCTGTAGTGCAACAGATTTATCAGATACAATCTCATCTATGCAGGAAAAAGAAGCTGAGACTCAGAAAAAAATATCCGATTTGGAAAAGCAGACCAAGGAAACTCAGGATGCAATATCAGCCCTTGAGGATCAAAAGGAACAGACTCAGAGTAATGTAAATAACCTTGAGTCTCAAAGTTCTGCCCTGCAATCTACAATTAACAGCTATTCCAATAAACTGGACTCTTTAAACGAGGAAATTACCGAGGCTGAAACAGCACTGGCTGAGGTTTCTGCTGAGATTGTCGATTTAAATACAGAACTTGAAGCTGCAAGAGAACAGGAAAAACAGCGCTATGAAGCCTTAAAAAAGCGTCTTCAGTCCACTTACGAAAGTGGTGGCACAGAAAGCATTCTTATTTCTCTTCTAGGCTCTGGTTCAATTCAGGATTTTCTGACAAAATTTGAGTATTTGAACGCTATTGTGCGCTATGACAAGATTAAGCTTGCTGAATATCAGGCTCTTCAAGATGATATTGAGGCAAAAGTGGCAGTAGTTGAAGAACGCGAAGCTCAGCTGGATGCATACCAAACTCAGTTGGACGAAAAGCATTCCGAACTGGCAGACCTCACTGATACCGTACGTGGACAGCTCTCTTCCACCAACAGTTCTCTTTCTTCTGAAAAAAATAAGCTGGCAAGCTATAGTGAACAGTTGGCTGAGCTTGATGAAAAGATGAAGTCTCTTGAATCTCAGACTGCCGCTGCTCAGGCAGAACTGGCTAAACAAATTGCCGAGCGTCTTGCTCTTACAAGAGAAGATACGTCTGGCGCCTACACCGCAAGTGACAATGAACTTGTATGGCTTGCTGCTACCATTCAGGCAGAAGCTGGCGGAGAATCCTACACCGGTAAGCTTGCCGTTGGCTCAGTGATTATGAATAGAGTTAAAAGCTCAGCTTTTCCAAATAACATTATTGATGTCATTACCCAGAACATGCAGTTTGCCTCTTACCGTTCGGGTAAGGTTGAACTCATTATTTCAAATGGCCCAAACTCCACCTGTATTCAGGCTGCCAATGAAGTACTGGGAGGTGCCCGTGTAGGCGACTATCTATTCTTTATGACACAATACTATGCTGATTATTATGGAATAAGTGAATATACAATGATTGGTAACCATGCATTTTTCTACAGATGGGTTACTAATAAAAAAACTGAATCTTCCTCAGACACAACAGAAAGTAGCTCTGACACCACTTCTACTGAAACAACTACGGATACAAGTACGGAAACGACTGAAACTACTACCGATACAGAAAGCTCAGATACAGATACTGACAATTCCGATACCACCTCTGGCGAAGATAATACCGAAAGCTCAGAAAACACCGATAATAGTGAAGAAACTACAGATGAAGGCACATCAGAGGAAGAATCCTCTGATGGCACAGGTTGATCAGATAAAATCTCCATTAAGTATGGTTTTATCAAATTTGTAATCTTTATCAAGAACTACAAGGCTTGCGCGCTTGCCAGCTTCAATGGTTCCATATTCATCCAAAGCCTCTAACGCTTTTGCAGGATTGAAGGTCGCTGCTCTAATGGCGTCACAGACAGGAATGTCACAGACACTAATGCACAGCTGCAGACAATCCATAAGATTGCTGGCAGAACCTGCAATTGTGCCATTTTCCAATGTAGCCTTTCTATCCGTCATGTATACCTTCTGCCCGCCAAGGCTGTACTCTCCGTTTGGCATACCTACAGCCATACAGCTGTCACTTATCAGGATAACTCTGTCTGCACCAAACATTTTAAATGTTGCTCTGACTACCGGCGGATAGTTGTGAAAACCATCGCAAATAAGCTCTGGTGTGACATCTTTATCATCAAAGGCTGCTCCTATGAGCCCTGGTTCTCTGTTAAGCAGCGGTCTCATGGCATTATGCAGGTGAGTCACATGTTTTGCCCCCAGTTTAAAAGCTTTAGAAGCTATCTCATAATCTGCCATTGTATGAGCAAGTGAAACTCTGCATTTTTTAGATACTTCTTTTATAAATTCATCTGCTCCATTTAGCTCTGGGGCAATATCTACAAGCTTTATGAGATTCCCTGATTTTTCCTGCAATTTGTCAAAAAATTTCACGTCAGGATCACAGAGATAATCTGTATTCTGGGCACCGCATTTTTCCCTTGAAACAAAAGGCCCCTCCATGTTTATTCCAATTATGCGGGCTTCTGTCTGCTTTTGGGAAGAAGCTGCAGCCTTGGCATATTCCATGACTTTTGAAAGAGTTTCAAAGGAAAGTGTCATGGTTGTAGGGCAAAGCGCTACTGTACCCTGTGATGCTTCATATTCTGCAATTTTATGGAAAGCTTCTTCATTTTCATCACAAAAGTCAACGCCCACTGCTCCATGTAAGTGGATATCCACCAATCCTGGAATGATATACTTTCCTGACATATCAACCTTTTCGGCACCAGAATTTTTTGTTGCAGCATCAGCTTCTAACACTGCATCTATCTTATCTCCATCAATAACAATCGTTTTGTTTTCAAATTTGAAGTCCCTGGTATACACCTGGGCTCCATATAGAATTTTTTTGGACATATGCGTCTCCCCTTTATACCAATTCTAATCAGTTATTTAGAAAATCTGGATAAAGCATCCTCATCTGCCACCAGAGTTACGTCTCCATGAAGCTGCAGGATAGAAGCCGGAACTGCTGGAGTCACAGGGCCATTAAAAGCTTTCTCAACAATTTCCGCTTTATCTGCGCCACTTGCTATTACAAGTATTTTTTTTGCCATCATTATGGACTTTATTCCCATAGTAATAGCACTTGTAGGCACCTCCTCTTTGGACGCAAAGAGTCTTGCATTGGCATTTATGGTGCTCTCTGTCAGCTTCACCACATGCGTTGTTTTTTCATATGCAGCATCCGGTTCGTTAAAGCCTATATGACCATTGTGTCCAAGGCCAAGCAGCTGCAAATCCACACCACCCAGGCTATCAATAAGAGCATCATATCTCTTACATTCCGCCTCGGCGTCACTTGTTTTGCCATTTGGTACATTGGTATTACTCTTATTGATATTTACATGGTCAAACAACTGATGGTTCATGAAATATCTGTAACTCTGTTCATGACTGCCATCAAGCCCTATATACTCATCAAGGTTTATGGTTCTGACTTCACTAAAATCAAGGTCTCCCTTGTTGTACCATTCAATCAGCTGCTTGTAAGCACCTATTGGAGATGTACCTGTAGCAAGGCCAAGAACGCAGTTTGGCTTCATAATAACCTGTGCTGATATGATATTAGCAGCCTTTCTGCTTAAATCATCATAATTTTTTGCTCTGTATATCCTAATCATATTGCTGTAACTCCTTTAAAATACCCTATTTCATTTAATCAAATATCTATTTTTGCAATGAAAGAATAATTATAATCTCCGCTCTTTTTCAGGGTGTTTTTTAATAGCTCTTCTGAAAAAGAAACTTCCCTTTCCTCTGTTTTTCCTTCAGGATATATAATCTTTATTGGTTTTGATATATCAAGAAGCTGTTCGTTTACAAGAACTGAAAATCCTTTGAAAACACTACTTTCTTTGGATATTATAACTTCATTTGATTCAGTTTTAATTGTAACATCGATAATTCCTTCTTTTAAAGTCTCAGGTGCCCAAAGCCAGTAAAAACTATCCCATATCCTATACTCTTCACGACAGGACAAGTCCCATATTACATGCTCCGGCATGGGATTTCTGGTATATTTTTCAAGGAAGTGAATGGCATTGGTATCTGCCATAGTCTCTTGAACTTCCCCAGTTTCAAGCCATTTATTATTATCTTGAATAACTTTCTGATCTTCGTTTCCATAATCAACAAAATTATGCGGCTTATCTATATGTACAAAACATCTATGCCTGTAGTAGGTTTGCTTTTCTTTTTCTGCAAAAATAGAAGTTTCACAATTTCTTTTTTGCAATCTATCCAGATACTGCGCATATCTGACAGTTTCATGATTTCTGCCAAAAGCATCATCATTCATTCCAACCTGCAGCTGTATAGGTGTATTAAACAGGTTGATAAGACTTATTCCGTTTGGATGACCAGCAGACATATGCACAGCAGCAAATCGGTCTGCCATTTTTGGAGTTATCATATATACTCCGTCACCACCTGCTGAAAATCCCAGTAAATATACCCTGTTTGGGTCCACATTTTTTAAAGCAACCAGATTAGTAATCAGTCTGTCATAAAAATAATAGGATTCAGGATTGCCATGACAGTCCCACGTATCTCTGATTCCTCTCGGATTTACGTATATTCCTTTGGAAACACTGTTAAAGTAATATATCCCCATATGCTCCCACTGCTGATTATTTAAATCCGGTGTATCTCCTTGGCCGCCTCCGTGAAGAGCAATATAAAGAGGATATCCACTCGGATCTGGTTCGCCCGTTATTTTCATACCGTATTTCATGGATATTTCCTGCCCATCACTGCCTTTTACAGACATTTGGCAGGTCTCAACTTCTTTTACCCTCTCCGCATCAGCAGCTACTTCTTCTAAATACTCACTCCAATACAGTTTACGTGTATTAATAATGTCCTGATTGTTCATACCTTTCTCCGGTGCTTAAATATTTTGTGTGGCAAAAAACAGTCTGTCTACAATTCCCACACTATAGCCTTTCCCCAAAAAGCCCAGCTGTGAATCGTTGCATTTGTAAAAAACATATGGGTACTTAAGCTGACTTTCGTTTTCAGCTCCAAGTATGCCTTTAAGCAATAAAGAATCCTTATCTGATCTTAGCTCAGTCTTCCAGTCCTCGAATTTTAGTACTTTTTGAAGGGTTTTCTGTTCTTTCTTTTGCTCATCAGATAAGTAAAGGATTAAATCCTTCTCAAAGTGCTTTCCTACTCCATGCAGCTCAATCAGCTCATTTAGTACATGCTCTGTTGGTTCCTGACCGGGAGCTACAAAAACAACCGGAGTACCCTCCTTAATATTTTCTATGTTGCAGCTAAACTTTTCTACCTCGCCAAGCCTTGTCTTAATCTCTTTTAACACAATAGTCATTTCCTGCGCCGGTTTAATGTCAAAGTCCAGCGTGGCTGCCTCAATATTGCCGCTGGCCTCTCTATTGCAATTTATCAGTCTGTATCTACCCGGAACAATATTAATGGTAATCTGATTTCCTTTATTCATAAATAATTCAGGACTTTCCAGTGTAATATCTGTTCCATCTTCCGCTCTATAGCATAAAGTATATTTTTCAAAATAAGCCGGAAGCTCTCCGCTATCTGACACGAGACTAAGGCGTGCACTTGCTGAGATTTCTGCTTGTGCATAAATAAACTTTCCATCTCTTATAAAGGCAGCTTTTTTATAGCTTCTGTCAAAAGCTGCTGCAAAGCCATAAGTTCTGCACATGGCAACAAACAGAATCTGTCTGGACAAATCTGTTCCCCTGCCTGTCTTTAAAAGAGCTGCCGGTGTTGTATAAATACTGTCATATTCCTCAGAATTTGAAACGGTGATATTCTCCTCAATATATTTCCAGATGTCTTCTGGCACGTTAAAATCAGTATTGGCACCAATAAAAGTCCTTATGTCATCTCTGTACTTCGTGAGCCTTTCAATATATATCCTTGGAGATACAACATATTCAGCGTAAAAATCATTGGCTGCATGATAGAACTCTGCTGAAATATCAGCTTCGTCCGCATGATTTTCTGCATCTACAGGGATATTACTGACTTTCTCACTACAATTTCCATTTTTAGTATAAAAAGCTTCTTCAGCTCCAAAGGCTTCCATATGGCTTATGAGCACATCTGCTCTGACATCTCTAAGGTCCTTCTGTGAAAGGCAGGCCAGCATACGCTCCTTTTGTGTAACATCATAATTCTGGTCCAAAAAAACTTTTATCTCATCAAAATTTCCATAAGACATTTTAATCGCACGTTCTAACTGAGTGTGTCCCTGGTATTTTAATAGATACTCCCTTTGTTCCTTTGTAAGCTCATGTTTTCTTTGCCTTATAACATCAGCTTTACTGTTACGCTCATCCTGATATTTTTCCTGATCTTTACTAAGCTCTATTCCATAAACATCGCATGATTTTGGCGCTGTAATAGTAAAATGGTTCCAATCTGAAGAATTATTACTTTTTCGATTATCAAGAATCATTGTCAGAGTATCGGTATCAGCAACTTCAATTATCTTTTCAGTCTCCCAAAGTCCCTTTTCACTCTTGTACAAAGCCCTTACCACTACAGTTCCATATCCGAGCTTTATCTCACCGTCACCATTATCATCAGTGACTATGGTAGCTATTGGAAAAAGCTCTGAACCGTTTATTATCTCAAACATTACCTTTGCGCCAGCTATATTGTTATTCTGCTTATCCTTAGTTTTTATCCTGATCTGCTTTTGCTCAGAATAATAGCGTGCACTGCTATTGATTGTTACTGCACCTTCTTTTCCAATAACTTCTTCTCCTTCTGCAACAAACGGAGAAAAGCATCTATTATGAATTACCATTGCTCTGGAAGCTGCGTAAGTAAACCATCCATTTTGGAAAACAGGTTTAGGTTCGCAGGCTCCTGTAAATAACCATTTCTGTCCATCGAACACTTCTACCCAAGCATGGTTTGAATCACTATGGCTCCATCTTGGTACATATACCTGTCTGCAGGCTATGCCAACGCTTCTGAGCACCGAACAATAAAACGTAGACTCCTCTCCGCACCTTCCATAACCGCCTTTATAAACAGTTATGGGAGAAGCTGTTCTCTCAGAGGTTGAATGATAGGTTGCCTGCTCATAGCACCAGTTATTGAGCTCAATAGCTGCATCCAAAAGGTCTTTGCCTGCTATTCTCTCTGACACAAGATTATAAAAATAGCTCCTGCACTTTGTGAGGTCCTCTGTATTTATCCTTGGAACTGCTACGTAATTAATAAAGCTCTCATCAGAAAGCTGTCTGGAATATGGCGATTCTTCATATAAGTCTGCGGCGTGCTGTGCATAGTCCAGATATAAATCAAAATCATAGTCCGCCACATCACTCAACGGAAGATAAGCATAAAAATGTTTTAAAAGTATCTGACAGTTGCCTTCAGTATTATTCACCTTTTCATCAATACTTTTGCCTAGTTTTCCAATGCTGCCAATCCTTGAGCGATAGTCTTTTTCTATTCTTCCGCATATTTCTTTTTTAAATTGTCTGCCCATGTCTGTTATCTCTTTGAAATACCCTTTAAATCAGTTTAAATACCTGTGCTATTGCATCTTCCTCAACGTCTGACAGATGTATCAGATAACCATCTTCGGTTTTTTTAAAGGAAACGCTTCCCCCTGTATACAAATCATATATTTCCTTAACATCTTCTTTTTCACATTTTGGAATAAATATATCTGTTTCAGGAACAGATTTCTCTTCTCTGTACTGCTTTATTGCATATACAGCACCGTCCCCTTTCTTTTGGGTAAAACATACATTATCTACTTTGTATGGCGCACACACTCTCGTGCCATATATTGCCTCACCATATTGAGATAGCCATTTGCCCATCCCCTCCATAGTCTTTAATGCACCCTGCGGAAGCCTTCCATCAGGCTGCGGACCAACGTTAAGTGCAAGATTTCCGCCCTTTGCAACTATATCAGTCAAAAGACATATAATCTCTCTTGGGCTCTTATATTCATCCTCATATTTGAATGAAAAAGAGGTTCCCATGGTTATACAGCTTTCCCATGGAATCATAAGCGGTTTTTCAGGAACACACTGCTCAGGAGTAACATAATTTTCATATTTGCCACCTATTGTCCTGTCTACGCTGAGGACCCCGGGGTGCTTTTCCCTAACCTTGTCCATAAGGTCTCCCAGATGAATATCCTCTCCTTCTCTTTCACATACCCATCCGGCATCAAACCAGAAAGCATCTATTGGGCCATAATTATCAGCCAGCTCATGAATCTGGTTGTGAGTATACTCCTCAAATCTTTTCCATACTTCAGGATATTTGGCCGGGTCATAGGATGGCCCTCTCCAGGTCATGGTTCCTCTTTCATACTTTTCGTTCCAATAATCCGGGCAATGCCAGTCAGCTTTGGAAAAATATGCTGTGATTCCAAGGCCATTTTTTCTCATCTCTTCAAAAAGATCTCTGCAGATATCAGCATGTGCGCCATCTCTGTATGGACACTCCTGTCCGGTTACTTTATAATCCGTGTACTTTGTGTCCCACATGCAAAAGCCATCATGGTGCTTTGTTGTGAAAATAAAATATTTAAAGCCTGCATCAGCAGCGGCCTTGGCCCATTTGTCAGGCTGAAATCTGATAGGATTAAAGGTCTTGTTTAAACCAAAATACTGTTTTTTGAATTCCTCTTTATCATCAGTCCAGTCAATTTCTGTTCTTGACCAATCTCCATCCTCATCAGAAAGCGCCCAGGACTCTACAACACCTATCTGAGAATAAGCTCCCCAATGCATCATAAGAGCAAGCTTTTGATCCATAAACCATTCGAGCTTGTCCTTAACTGCCTTGTCGGTAGGGTATACATAGCTTTCTTCCCTGCTGTAATTGTGTACTCCGGCTTCTACCATATCCTGAGCAATTGTACCTGCTACAAGAAGTGCAAACAGGGAGTTGGACCATGCAAACCAATCTCTTGTAAAGGCTTTAGGATCATCCTTATCAAATCCCTCATGAGTAAAGCCTGTGTCCGCATCAGTTGCAAGAATTGTCTTTATAAGTTCTATTTTGGAAGCATAGTCATTGGTTGTAAGGCCCTGCATGGATAACGCAATATGCCAGATATAGTTTGCAGGAGTGTGGGGTGAGCCTACTCCCCTGGCAGCATTTCCCTCGTAGTAATATGGATTGAGACTGCTAAGAACTGCTTCTCTGGTTCTAAGGTAAAGCTCATCTTCGCAGGAGATGTCAGATATCCATGGAATTGATAAAAGACTAGGCACATTGGCATCATCCATAAAGAACTGATTTCCAAGGCCATCTACCTCATAAGCATAGATTTCATTACCTTTGGAATCCTTCATTTTTCCATATTTATTAATACCTTCTACAACCGACTCAAGTATTTCTCCAGCCCTGTCTTTCATATCTGCATCTTTATATTCTTTTGCGATGGCAATAATATTTCTCAGAGCAGTTGCTGCCAGAATATTTTCAGGGATATTGTATCCATATTTGCAGGCATCATCGCTTGGTCTAAAGCCTGACCATATCATTCCGGTATAGCCTACAGGGGTTCCCTTGCCTTCATTTGTAAGTGTGTCTGTATCAGGACAGCCAGTTCTCACAAAAAAGTAGGGAGAATTCTCATGGTGCTGTTCTGTAGTCATTACCTTTAAAACACTATAAATAGCTTCTCTTATTTCATCAGTAAAAATAGTAGAGTCTTTGGTTGCACTATAGTACTGCCACAAAAGATTCACCGGATAACAAAGAGAATCCAGTTCGTATTTTCTCTCCCAAATCCATGGTGAATCAAAATCACTGCTGTCCTTAGCCCAGCAGTTGCCATTTGGCTCGCAGTTAAAAGCGTTGGCATAAGGGTCAATCAGAATAAATCTAAATTGCTTTGTTATCAGTCCTTTGATCAGCTCCTGTATCTCAGGAACCTTTTTTACATATTGCAGATAATGGCATACCTGCGCACTACTGTCTCTAAGCCACATTGCATTGATATCGCCAGTTATTAAAAATGTCTCGTCTTCACCAAAGCATCTAAGTGTAGTTTCAGCAGTGTTAATAAAACAGTTATAGAAATTGTCCTTTGCCTTATCTCCTTCCAGCTCTTGTGGAAGCTTTTGAACCAGCTCTTTTCCAAGCTCTCTGATAGCTATTTTTATTCGGTTTTCTTTTTCCAGATTTCTCTCAGCAGTCATTTTTACCTCTTAATCTCATTCATATACCCCAACAAAACTAAGCGTTGGGCATACCCTTGAATCGTTTATGTCTATTTTGATTTGGCTTGTTGATATTCCGCTTACTTTGACAATTTTTTTGTACCCAACAACAGTGCCTTCATATAGGACATTCCAGTTGCCATCCTTTTCATAATATATAGAAAAGCTTTCTATTCTCTGGCTTTTTTTTATGTATTCCTTAAGCACTATATGTTTGATAACCTTATCCTCATCCCATTTGATAGAAAAGGAAATGCTCCTTTTATTTTCAGGTGCCTGATAATAATCTTCTTCATTTTGGTTAAGGATATTTATTAGTTCGCATCCAGGCTGTAAAGGAGCATCGATTGCTTCTACTCTGGCATTTTTTGCTATATTTTTTTCTTCACTAAAAGATCTGTTTATGTAATCTCCCAGCTCTTTTAATCTTGCTACATCCTGTTCAGCAAACAAGCCATCCCTGTTTACAGGAACATTTAGTAAAAAAGTGGCATTACCTCCCACCGAGTTTTCATAAATACCTATAAGTTCCTCCAGTGAGCGCACCTTATCATCTTCTGATTCATGATAAAACCAGCCTGGTCTGATTGAAGTATTTACTTCTGCCGGGTACCATATCAATTCTTTTTCATTTAAAAGAATCTCACGGCTTCCCAGGTCCTCATCGCTTGCTTTTATTGTCCTTAGACTCTCTGTATCCTCTTCACTTTTTTGTGAAAGGCTTGCTGTTCGCTCTGTTTCGCAGGTTCTATATGGAACCACGCTCCACTCTGACTTTCTGGTCTGTCCTGCCTCATTGCCGCACCATCTGATATCCGGTCCACAGATATTGATGCAGGCCATAGGTGCAAGTTTTCTTATAGTGTCATAATATCTTTGAAAATCGTAAACCTGCTTTTTGCCATTAGGGCCCTCTCCGCAGGCTCCGTCCAGCCAAACTGTGTAGACATCCCCATATTCTGTCAGAAGCTCAGTAAGCTGATTTACAAAATAGTCATCATAGGCCTCGCCCTGTCCATAGAGTTCGCTATTTCTATCCCAGGGTGATAGGTATATGCCAAATCTCATTCCTTCCTGCTGACAGGCCTGTGACAATTCTTTTACTATATCGCCCTTTCCGTCTTTATAAGGGCTCTTTGTAATAGTATGACTAGTATATTTACTTGGCCATAAGCAAAAGCCATCATGATGTTTACAGGTCAGGATAATTCCTTTTATCCCAGCTGCTTTCATACTCTTTACCCATTGTTCTGCATCAAGTTTTATCGGGTTAAAAATACTTTCATCCTCAGTACCGTCACCCCATTCCCTATCTGTAAAAGTGTTGACAGTAAAGTGTATGAACCCTGTAAATTCAAGCTTTTGATATTCCAACTGTCTTTTATGCGGAACCACTTCAATAAGGCGTTTATCTAAAACATCTATTTCTTCGATGTGCATTATCAGGTTCTCTCCCAACTAATATCTTTAAAAAATGCTTTTATATCCTTGTTGCTATTAAATATATTAATGTCATTTACTGCTTCAGGATCTGTATCTCTGTTTGGATATTTTCTATCGGGACCTGTCCTGATAATCAGATACGCCAGTGCATCCACGGCTGTATAAAACCGCTCTTTTCTCACAAAACACTCGCCGGTTACGGTATCTGATACAGTAATTTCGTTTATATAGTTTTTACAGTCTGTTTGTATTAAAAGCTCCAGCTCATGCCCGTAATCAAGCTGTCCAAAACCAACTACTGCAGTTGTCTGGGAAGATACAACTTCGCTGTTATCAAAGATAATTCTAGCTGCAGGCTGATACTTATCATCCGTAAGTTCAAGATAAATACTCTCTTGTGTAAGCTTATTTATATTTATCCTGCAATGAAAAGATTTCACATTTCCGGTGTATGTTATTGTCTTGCAATAATCACATAACGCTTTGTCCTTAACAGCGATTTCTTTTGCACCTATTTTTACAGAAGAATCTATCGGATTATATACATGAGTAATCGTTTCAAAGCCTGACTCTGTATCACGCTCTGTCAAAAGAGCCTGAACCGGAATTTTAGCAAACCAAATGTCTTCTTTGTTTACCGAATAAGTCAAGTACCAGTATGCTCTATCCGGAGCATCCTCATCCTTTTTATTGTACCAGGATATGCCTCTCATATACTGTGGACCAAAATCCTTCCAAATGCCTTTATAACGCATTGGAGAGACTTCACCATGAAGCATTCTCATATTGTCAAAATTTATCCCATCCTGACTAAAGACAACTGCAAGCGGCCACCGCCTTACTGATTCAAGGTTAGGAACATACGCAAGAACAAATTCTTTTTCCGAAACCTTTTCTCCCCATATTTTCTGACCACTCATAACAAGACTTGGCTCAAATACAATATCGCCAAAGGTCTGTCCAGCATCGTTACTTCTTGTAACATAGGATTTTTTCCATAATCCAATGAAGGTATCATTGTCTATTGGATATGTACAAAAAGCCTCGTACTTTTCACTGCAACTTTTATGTTTAATTTTTATTATTGGATCAATATCGCCATTTTCCTCAGCCCACTGCTGGACAACAATACTATTGTTTAAAAGTTCGTTGCAGGCATCAATAAATCTGATATCAGGAGCGCTGGTAAATAATGGATAGTTTAAAAGCTCATCTTTCCATCCCGCCTGATAATTTGGTCTGATAAAATAAATATCGCCAAGAGTACCATCTTCGTGCAGCTGCCTTACAACTCTCCCTATTCCATAATTATCCCATCCCGTCATCCAAAATTCCGGAGAAAAGCCATAAAATCCAAGTAGCAGCATTACGCCATTTTGGCTCCTATAAAAGCTCATTCGCTGATGCATATGAGCATAGCTGTTACCGTCAAAGCTATGATGAATTTTCTTATAATCCTCAAGCTCACAACAAGGAATCCGATACTCCGGAAAAGAAACCTGAAAGTCATCCCACTTCTCACCATCTTCTGATGATGCCAAAATGCTTATTCCAGGGCCTATGTGCTCATCCTTTGGTGTACAAAGATATTGAATATAAAACTTTCCGTTAAAGTACACCAAATCCGGAGCATGCTTATAGGTCGTGCTTGTATTATCAGCTTTTTCAGGAAACTGCCTGTTAGCAGATACCACCTGTATCAGGCTGGCTCCAAGCACAGGTTTTAGCTGACCGTGATGGTAATCTGTATTTGGTTTAATATAACCTACATATTTTGGTGTTTCTTCACCCTTCATAATTCTTCCTTATCAACAAAATAAGCTACAGGCTTTTCGCACTTTTCCAGTTCCAGAATCTCAATAACATTGTTTCCTTTTTGAAGTAATGGCCCTGGTACATACAGAGTTTTCTGAGGTCCTGCCGTATTATAAAAACGACCGATATTAAATCCATTTATCCATATAAAGCCTTTGGTAAATCCCTCCGGTCTGATAAAGGTGTCGCAGGTTTGGTCAGCTTTCAGTATCCCTCTGTAAAAAACTGGTCTTTGCAGAAAAGCTTTATTTTCCTTGTCTTCAATACCCTTATATCTTATCCCATCAATACTCTCGAGACTGATTGGATATGTCTTCCATCCGAAGTGATATCTGTTAGCTATTCTGACACCCCTGCAAATGCCTTTTCTGTCAAAAATATGACCGCCGTAATTGACTCTGCCTAAATCCTCCACGAATATCTTTAACCTGGCTATTTCGTCAAAATCTAGGCCAAAAACGACCTTATCCCATCTCTTACCGGTGGATTCTTTTACACCCATAAATTTATCATTTATATAAATGGCCGCTCTGTCTGCCAGATCATCTATTTCCAGCTCCAGCTTTTCAAAAGGGCCTTTAAATTCAGTTTCATAAACTGCCAATCCGCTTCCCAGCATCATGTCTTCAAAAGTAAGTGTTGCTCTGCTTTCTACCGGTTCTGAAAGAATATCAAGATTATCAAATAAATCTGCTTTCTCTGTCAGAATCAGTTCTCCATAAGCTTTTTTTACACTATTTCCAACGTCTATCGGAAGCTTTCTGCCAAATATCTTTTCCAGCCTGTCATGAATCTCAAAGTATTTATCAGTAAGATCTCCGCACTCACTAACAGGGCAGTTATAGTCATAGCTGGTAACAACAGGCTGAATATGCTCTTCAAAATTGGCACCATTTAAAAGGCCAAAATTAGTACCTCCGTGGAACATATAAAGGTTAACAGAATGTCCTTTCGCCACCATCTCTTCAAAAACATCAGCTGTTTCGCCGCTTTCTCTCTGATGATGCTCTTCATACCAGTGGTCAAACCAGCCATTCCAGTATTCCATGCACATTGCAGGCTGATCGTCCCTGAATCTGCCAAGAAGCGCAAAATTGTCCCTGGGGTTACTGCCAAAATTCACTGTAGCAAGAACTCCCTCCAGGGTTCCACCAGATAACATAAAATATCCAGGGCCATCAGAAGTAAACATCAGGCAGGATACTTTTTCTTCTTCATATATCTCTTTTACTTTTTGCAGATAAGCTTTATCGTCACCAAAACTACCATATTCATTCTCTATCTGAAGGGCAATTATGTTTCCTCCATTTTCTATAAGTCTTGGCCTGATAATCTTAAAAAGCTCATGATAATAAGCTCTGACTTTCTCCAGGAAAGGTTCGTTATCACATCTTATCTTTATTTCCGGATCTCTCAAAAGCCAGTAAGGAAGACCGCCCATAGACATCTCCGCACATACATAAGGTCCTGGCCTTAATATTACATAAAGGCCAAGACTCTGTGCCACATCAATGAAACGGCCAATATCAAGAATGCCTTCAAAATCAAAGATTCCTTCCTGCTTTTCATGCTGATTCCAGCAGGTCACTGTTTCTACAGTGTTGAGGCCGCATTGCTTTAATTTGTAGAGCCTGTCATACCAATACTCAGGCACAACACGAAAGTAATGTATTGCGCCCGATAAGATCTGAAAAGGCTCCCCTTCAAGGTAAAAACCATTTTTGTCGTAAGATAATCTGCTCATATTTGAGTTTTATGACTCCTGCAATGGATATTTTTTAATCCAGCTTAATAAATCATCTACTGTTGTAAATGCAAGACCTGTAACTGTGTCTGCACAGCCATAATAAATGGCAATTCTTCCTGTATCAGCGTCTGTTAATGCTGCACATGGGAATACTACGTTAGGCACATCTCCGCACTGCTCATAAGGCATTTCAGGAGCAAGGATATAGAATCTTGATCTTGCAATGACCTTCCATGGATTTTCCTTATCAAGTAGTGCGCATCCCATTCTGTATACAAATCCATTACAAGTATTGAGAACGCCATGATAAATGAGAAGCCATCCCTCATCTGTCTCAATAGGGCAAGGACCAGGACCAATCTTGGTTGACTGCCAGGCAGATGCATCTCCCTTGTATGTTCCCATGACATATCTGTGGTGTCCCCAATATTCCATGTCCGGGCTCTGGCTAAAGAAAATGTCTCCAAATGGAGTGTGTCCGTTGTCACTCGGTCTGCTCAGCATTGCATATTTGCCATTAATCTTTTTAGGGAAAAGAACACCATTCCTGTTAAATGGTAAAAAGGCATTTTCAAGCTGCACAAATTTTTTAAAGTCATATGTATATGCAATACCAATTGTTGGTCCATGGTATCCATTGCACCAGGTTACGTAGTATCTATCCTCTATGAATACTACTCTTGGATCATATCTGTACTCTCTTTTTAAGATTTCGCCATCTTCTCCTGTAAATTCGATAGCCTTATCGCTTATGTCCCAATGTATGGCATCCTTACTAAATCCAACATAAATATCCATGCTGACGCCCATACTGTCGCATCTGAATACGCCAGCAAATCCATCTTCAAACGGCACAACAGCACTGTTAAAAATACTGTTTGCTATGCTTGTATCATGTCTGCCTATTATTGGATTTTCTGAATATCTCCACACTGGAGCCATATATCCTTCCGGCTTATCCTGCCAAGGTATATTTTTTAATCCTTTTCCTATTATTCTACCCATCTTTTTTACCTCATTTCCGCGCCCCTAAACGCTTTTATCTTTTTAATTTAATCTCCACCAAGTCCACTTCTTTCAACGCCCTGAACAAATCTCTTCTGCACAAACATATACATGATAAGCAATGGCAGAATTGTTAACAGTGCGCAGGCTGAAGCTACTGCAGTCTGAACATATGGTGATTCATATTCAACTACATATTGCGAAGGAACAAGTGATTCTATATCCATAATTGCCCATCGCATATTGCCCTGAATCTGAGTCATTCTAAGTGGTAACTGCAGCTTGGTCGAATTAAGAAGTGACATATAGTATGTATCTGCATAGTTCCAAACAAAGCTAAGTACCATTACTGTCAGTAATGAAGAAGAAATACCCGGTAACACAATTTTGAAAAAGGTCTTTAAGAAACCTGCTCCATCAACGTATGCTGCCTCTTCAATAGATAACGGGAACTGTCTAAAACTCTGCCTCAGAATGTATATATATAATCCGCCTTTTACGCCAACGCCAGTCGCTGCAAGTATATAAATAGATGCAGGGCTTCCTATAAGGTTAAGCGGTGAGCCTGTCAAAGCTTCAATTATCCCAAATACATCAAAGTTCCTAAAGGAAATGTACTGTGCCAGCATTATTGACTGTGGCGGAACAATAATTGTAAAAATTACTATTCCAAATAAAAAGTTACTTCCTTTAAACTTGAGCCTTGTAAAAGAGTATGCCGCAAGAGCCGCACACAAAGTCTGCAACACAGCTAAGATGGCAGTATTTCCAAGGCTATATGCCAGCGCTTTCCAGTAATCAAGTATCAGGAATGCCTCCACCATTGACTGCAAAGATACTGCTGATGGAACCCACACGGAATTCTTCATACCCAGCGCATTTTGTGCTGTTATTGCTTCTTTAAGTGTGGTAAGTATTGGTGAAATGATTACAAATCCCAGGCTTATCAAAATAGCATATCTGAAAAGGCCAAGTAGTACATTTACTGTGTTTTTTCTGATCGAAAGTGGGTTTAAATTTTTTAATTTACTTGTCATAATAGAAAACTCCTTTCGATACAATTCCAATTGATACTAGTATTACAAGGATGCTGATGATAAAATATATCGCACTCATTGAAGCACCAAGTCCATACTGTGCATTGGTAAATGTCGTGTTTGAAATTGTTTCTGAAATATCAGCTTTAGCAAAACTGTCCGCCAATGAATAAACCATACATACCAGTATCTGTGGAGAAATCATTGGTAATGTGATTTTGCAAAAACATTCAAATTTGCTACAACCTTCAATCCTTGCCACTTCATAAAGTGAAGGAGATATTCCCTGTAATCCTGCGAGGAATATAAGCATCTGCACGCCAGCTGTTGTAATGACTTCAAAAATATCATTTACAAACTCAGTAATGTAATTGATTACTGTAGTAGGTATTCCACTACTGGATATTATCGACATGATCAGCTTGGTATTTACAAATGTTTGAGATGTTTCTTCTGTAAGGGATATATCCGCAATATTTATATCTGTAATGCCAGTTGCCAGTATTATAGGAATAAAAAATATGAGTCTGAAAAAGCCTTTTCCTTTGTATTCACCGTTTAGCAGCATTGCTACAAATAGTGATACAAAAATCTGAATCGGAACATTTTTTACAGTGTCAGCCAGCGCTTCCAGGACCTCCTGATTATAGATTGGGTCGATTGTCAACGCATATTTATAATTCTGCAACCCCACAAATTCATAAGTAAAACCGTTAGTCCCCAAAGACATATTGAAAACTGAGTAATAAAAAGTCTTTACTATAGGCCCTAGAAAGAATATCAGGATTCCGAGAGCCCACGGCATTAGAAAGATTACTCCCCATAACACCCTTTTCTTACTATATGGCATATCTTTATAAAAGGATTTTTTAGTTCCTTTATTTTGTTTTTTCTTCTCCTGAGCATTCATATTTCTGTCCTCATTTCTGTATTACATAGCTATATGCTTCAACAGATACGCCATCTATACTTACTTTTTCATCACTATAATTGATATATATGCTGACTCCGTTAGAGTATGTAACAACTCTTAAGTCATTGTTTCTGTCAACTATCTCGTGATTTACTATTTCAGCATCTTTTACCAGCTGATAAAATTCATTGTATTCATTGTAGTAATCTGCAATTGAATCCTCCCACAGGCTGTATTCTGTATAAAATACATCTTCCTGGGTTGTATCAGTAAGTTCAGAAGTATCAGCAGCCATCAGTCTGAAATTCAATGCACTCTTTGATTCTATAGCATTCAAAAATGTAAGCTTTAATGAATCAAGATCTGTATTTACAAACTCTCCTGAAAAATCCATGCAACCTTCCAGAACCATCTGTGTAAATGGAACTGAAGCATCAAGCACTTTTAAACCACTGTTTTCAAACGGAACGCTGTCAATATGGTTCACATAAGCGTATGTTTGTGCTATAGGGTTGGTTAGCATTAAATCGTAGCTTGCAGATAGTTCTGACAGAGCTGATTCGTAGTAATCCATAGCGGTTGTCATTGATACATTTTCGCCATTGCGATAATCCGGTGAAATAAATGTCATAAAATCCGAACTGGACAGTGTCTCAATATTCAGCTTTGAATATGACTTTGAAAACTTGTTAATATAGCTTTCAATATATTTAGGAGCAATGATGTAAGTATCAAATTCACTGCTGCTGTCGACTATATGTCTGACCAGATCAAAGTCATAGAGCTGTGCTATCGAACCATTCATCGCATATGATTTTTCTTTCTTGGAAAGATTCTTACTGGTATCCGCAGTCTGAAGATTTACATCCGGATATACGGTTGCACCAAGCTCAGCCGCAGAACTTATAAGGTCTTTCAAATCATTTTTTCCACCGAGCCTGTTTGATACTTTTACAGACTCAACAGCCCTCTGGTTAATGCCTCCGTTAACTACACCGGAGTACTTGACTACCATATTCTTTATTCCCTGTTCATTTAGTTCGTTTAAAATATCGTAAGCTTCAACAAAGCTAGTCAGGGCAATTGAACTATCATAAGGAATACCAAGAAAATACTTTTCTTTATCGATTTCTCCAAGGAAATTGATATATAAAGGCGCATCTTCCGCTGAATCAATTTCCGAAAGAGTACCGTTTTCTATGAGATATTCCTGATAAGCCTTTGCCATTCCTGTATAATCAGCGTCATCGCCCTCAAGGAACTTATATCTTACTGTTATATCTTCTGTATAGTAGTCAGTAGACACCTTTTTCATGGTGTAATTGGTTGTAGAACCAACATACTGCGCAAGCGTCTGCTCTTTTCTAATGTAAAAAGTAAGTGAAGAAGAACTGTAAGGTATTCCGTTATAATACCCATTCAAATAGGAATTTAGTTCTGCTATCTCTGCACCACTTTCAATAATTCCAAGAACTGCTGTATCACCTGCCTTCATTCCATATACAGGAAGTGACATATATATATTTGTTGAATTATAGGTCTCTGCGTCTACAAGTACATCTCCGCCGTAATAACTTGCAGAAAACTGGTATTCAGACAGCTTATCATTGTCCAGATATATAAGTGCTCCTGAACCATCTGGCACAAACATATATCCATCTGTCTCATCTGTTGCAAGAAAATACGGTAGCAGTGACAGCGATCTTATTGGATAATCCTCATTACTGACAAGATTCTCAGTTGGTACATTAACTACCAGATCATCCCCATCTAGTGTGTACTCTATTACCAAATCTATTGCCTGCATTGAAGGAAGTTCATCCTCTGTACCATACTCAGCGCAATCAGCTTCAAGTTCCTCGTATGTGTAGTGTCCTACTTCATAGAAAAGTTTATATAATTCCGGAGCTGCAAGCCCTTTCAATGGGTTATCTGCACTTGTTTTTCTTGCATATATACCACTTGCAGTCAGTCTATACTGATTTTTTACAGTGGAAATCTGGCTATCATCCAGGTACTGAAATACCAGCTCTTCCATTCTTTCTTCGGAAATATATGCTGGAAACTGCTTGTAGGTTACTTCATCAGAACCAAGATGGTAGATAAATCTGACGCCATTTTCCATTTCTTCAAAGGTAAGGCCATCAGCTTCAATTCCATATGTATACGAATCCATTGAAGTATATGAATTATACTTATCTGATTCTTTTCCGTTAAAATACGTAGCAATTACATCAGAAAGAACTTTTGCATCTGTAATATCCGACTCGGCTTTCGTCGTATCAATATACTCACCAGTCTTTTTATTTTTCCATCTGATATTTCCGCTGCTTGGCTGAAGGAGTAATTCCATATTGTCACCAGTAGCTACTGTAATGTAGTCATCGCCAGAATAGTCTGCTACTGATTCCGGTTCATAAACCGAAGTGACCTTTGTTTCTGTGCTATTACTGCCACAGGCGCTCAGAAAACTTATTCCCAGTGTTAGGGCAAAGAACAGTAAATGTTTTCTCATACTCTTTTCCATCCGTTACAAATAATAAAGTGAAAACTCATCCCAAATAGTCATTACGTCATTACAGAAGCCACTAACCAATGTAGCCAGGAGCACCATAATAAATATGATTATCAGCATGGCAATAATAGTTATCAGAACTGATGCCAGGCCCTTGGTGAAAGTAAACTGATGCACCATTACTATTCCTATAAAGCAGTAAAAAGCAAATAAGAATAATGGGAAATAGAACAAAAAGTATACCAGTAACCTTTCATCGTAAATAATGACTCTGGATACGATACTGCCTATTACATACAAAAATGCTGTTGGATAGAGAGAATACGCTGTTATCTTTAATACCTGTGAAAGCGATCCTTTTCCATCAATAAGAGTTCCTACTGCCCAGTTTCCAAATATAAAAATGATATAAGGTAACAGATTACTTGCAAGTATCAATGGAACATTTATTTCCGCAGTATTGGCATAATTTACTATGAAACCTGAATACTTCACTTTAATCAGGTTTGCCCATGTAAACAGGATCAGGATGACTATTGCAAACGGTGTGCTTCCTGCATTCTCGTATTTGACGTCATCAAAAGCTTTAAATGGATGTGATAATAAGTATCCCGGCCAGGTGAATGCTGTATACCTGATTTTTCCCAGAACCTGAACAACTTTATTATTTTTATAGCTTTCTTTCTGCGCTATTTTTTTATGAGCACGTTTTATAAAACTTATAGAAATAAAGAACAGGATTACAAGTAATATGATCAGTGCAAAGTACTTATTTAAGAACTTCTCTCTAATGTATTCGTAAGCCTGAGAATAACTTTCTCTTTCTCCGCATGCCTTGAAATAAGTCATGGCTGCTTCATAATCCCCTGCTCTTAATGCCTGCTTGCCAAGTCCAAGATTTGCAGCTATTAGGTCTGGGTTTACGTCATATACCAATTCCCAGTACTCTGCAGCAGTCTCATAGTCATATTCACCCTGGGCCCTGAGAGCATTATTTATCATCAGCCCGTAAGAAGTCGGCTCATATACCTCAATACTCATACTTACAAGATCAGCAACAAGTATCTTGTCATCCATAAAACATATATCTACCGGACTATTCAGACTACCTTCCTGTTTGCCGGTACCGCCAAGGGTATAAACAAGAATTCCGCCATTGCTATAAACAAATACGCGACTTCTTATAGAATCCAATGCAGCAAATCGGCCATCAGAGCTTGTTGCAATGCAGGTCAGCTGTGAAATTGAAGTGTCACCCTCATAGTCACCCATGGCAGCTGAAATTGTATCGTATTCCGGCATAATGTCAGAACCTGCTGAATTCAGCTTTCGGATTGGCGCATCTGATGAAGAATCCTTAACTGTAGCCATCAGGAATCCATCCTGATCTATTGCTATATCACTATAGTCTGTTGGTAGCCACAGTGACATTCTTGAGAGCTGTTCTTCTGTAGCTATAAGTCTGTAAAAACGTTCTATAAGTGACGGTGTAACTTCATTGGCGCCTACGAATCTTGAATAGGTACCATCAGGATCCAGCTCAATGATTCCTTCATATACGCTTTTGGCTTTTACATAGATTCGACCGTTTTCATCAACTACAACCTTTGTGGGTGCAAATGAAACGCTTTCAAGGCCTGTAATCTCCGGGTCTGTTATGGTTCTGACCCAGTTTCCCTTAGAATCGAATTCGACTATCTCGCCGAGGTTCTCCTCTGCGACATATATTTCATCATCTTCTGTTACAAATACACAGGTCGGGTTTGAAATACTTGTATTTCCAAAGGTCGTAGTATAATCAGATATTTCGTACAGATAATTAAAATCTGAATCCGTTACTATTATTCTGCCTGTCATGGCTATATATAGCTTTTCATTTCTGTAGTAAATGTCTGAAATGCCTTTAATAGAATCAATCCCAAGATCTTTTCCTCTAATACTCGCTGACCACTCGTAAGCATCAGGAGCTGCCTTTGCTTCATCCCACAATGAATAGGTATATGACTCGGCATGGGCTGTAATTGCAGTGAAAGAGGTACATATCAAAGAAATTCCCAAGGCGAGTAATTTTTTAAATTTTGATATTTTCATGCCTTACTCCTTCATTCCTGATGTCGCCATTGTTGAAATAACATTAGTCTGCATAACAAGGAATACTGATACCGGTATTAAGAAAATAATGAGCGATGCTGCTGCAAGGACGCCAGCTCTGGCAACACCAACGCTTGATGAACTTGCGAGCTGTGAAAGCATATATGCTACACTCTTTAATTTCTCTGAATAAATGTATTTATCACCTGTATTGGTCCATAAAGCCTGAAATACCAGAATAAATGCTGTTACAGCAGCTGGTTTGACCAATGGAAGTACTAACTGCAGATGAATCTGAAGCTGATTTGCTCCATCAATTTTTCCTGCTTCTATAAGGCTGTCCGGAATCTGTTCCATAAAGTTCTTCATCAGGTATAATCCCAGAGTTGAAGCAAAGGTTGGAAAAATGATTGCTCCATAGGTATCAATCAGTCCAAGCTTTGAAATTGTAATAAAGTTTGGAACCATAGTTACCGTTGTGTTAAACATCAATGAATATACAATCAGACTGGATATAAACTTTGAGCCTGGGAAAGTATATTTGGCCAATGGATAAGCACACATTGACGCTATTAGTATGTGACCTATAGAACCCACAATTACAACAAACAGTGAATTAAATAAATATCTAGAAAAAGGAATAAGTGTATTTGAAACTATTCTTACCAAATCTCTGAAGTTATCCAGGGTTGGATTCTGAACAAAGAGTTTTGGCGGGAACATATACATTTCATTAAGTGGCTTCAACGCCTGATTTATCATATAGATAACAGGAAAGAAGAATAAAAAGCCCAGAATAAAAAGTACTATTCCCAAAAGCAGATTGCCGGCAAAACTTCTGGAACTTTTCCTGGCACTGCTTTTCATGTCCAGATTTCTTTTGCTGTTTATAAAGTTTTTTATGCTTTTTGAATTTATATTCATTTATGCAATCCCCACGATAAAGCCATCATGTTCCTACTTTTGTCAGGAACTTCTGAATTAGAATATTGATCAAAATCATTATTGCAAAGAGTATTACTGCTATTGCACTGGCACGTCCCATTTCCATCCTGATAAGACCATAGTCATTCAGGTGATTTACTATTGTATGTGATGCGTAGTTAGGACTTGGAAATCCTACCAGCGAATCAGCCACAGCTCCTACAGATAAGGAATTGGTTATTGACATTACTGCACCAAATAGTAACTGAGGTTTCATGTTTGGCAGTGTTACATACCAAAGTTCCTGCCATCTGTTCTTTATTCCATCAATAGCAGCGGCTTCATACTGAGCTTCGTCAACGCCTTTAATACCTGCGACGAAGGACAAAAAGCCAACACCAAGGCTCATCCAAACAGATACAATAATTACTACCGGTAATACATAATCAGAATCAGATAGCCATAGTATTCTTTCGCTGATAAATCCATATTTAAGCAGCAATCCATTTAAGTAGCCCGTAGAATCATTTGAAAAAATAAGGGCAAATACCATGATTGCGTTACCTGCCATGGAAGGTGCATAGAATATAACTGTAAGTATCGTTCCAAGCCAGTGTGGAAGTTCATTTATCATCCATGCAAGCAAAAACGATAATATATAACCTAAAGGTCCGACAAACACAGCTATAATAAAGGTGTTCTGAATTGCCTTTATAAAAATGGTATCTTCCAGTAGTAGCTTTTTATAATTTTCCAAACCAATGAAATTTGCTGGTTCCAAAACGTTATAATCCGTAAAACTGTAATATATCGCCTGTAAAACCGGGTATACAGCAAATGTCACAAAGAAAATCAAAAAAGGTAACATTAGAAAATACAGTGTTCTATTTATTTTTATTTCATGCCACAGTCTTTTCATTCGAATTTGAAATTCCATACAAAACCACCATTTTTGAATATTTAATCTAGCCCAAACTCTTCTCTCTTATTTGCGATTTCCTGATTTATATATCTAACCAGGTTGTACATGGTATCAACCGGGTCAGTATTGTCGTCAACTACTGTAAGGAAGGCATTTTCAACATATCTTCCAGAAATATAACCGCCTGGAACCTGTGGAATACCTCTGCTCCATTCAAGAGTAGTCTCAATTGCATCAAGAAATCCTGCACTGTCAGCAAGGGTCTTTGCTGCTTCTACATTGGAAACCGGATATGTTGCAGCATCTCCAAGTATTGTTTTTTGTTCATTTGCATACTGTAATTGAACTTCTTCACTGGTCCACCATTTCAGGAATTCCCAGGATTCTTCTGCAGTATCATTTGCTTCAACACTGTTTTTCAAAATCATGGAGCCACCTACATTAACTGCAACAGTTCTATCTATGGTTCCATCCTCCTGTACGGTTCCAGGAATAGCTGCAATTGACCACTGTCCATCTATTTCCGGTGCAGCTGCAAGAATATCATTGATATAGGTGTAGTCTTCAATCATAATTGGCACTTCACCTGTTCTAAATCTTGTAACAATGCTGATTGAGACATCAAAAGCCTGTTTTGTATAATATTCAGTCCATTTTTTAAAGGTCAGAAGTGCTGGCAAACTGTCAAGATTACTTGCTGTACCATCAGCTGTATATAATTCCTGACCATTTTGGTATAACATTGATGCAAATACCGGATTGACCTGTTTGGTTGTTGTAGAGCTAGCTCCTCCAAGCACCTTTACATCTGTTGTCTGGAAGAAAACAGACATGTTATCGGCCTGTAAGTATGGAAGAAGTGCTTCGAGCTCATCCCAGGTCTCCGGAACTTCCAGTCCCATTTCTTCCAGAATGTCTTTTCTATAAAACATGACAGGATAGCTCATCTCATCCGGAAGTGCATAATAACCGCCTTCATACTCAAAATATTCCATAGCTGAATCAGTAAATCTTGCTGCTACCTCTTCAAAGTCATCAAACTGTGTAAGGTCATATCCTGCATTTCTATAAGCAAAGTTTGTTGGCATTGAGTAATTGAGCTGAATAGCTACATCCGGGCCATTTCCTGTCAGCGTAGCTGGCATTACTGTATCTGCACTAACCATTTTCAACTCAACGCTATAGTCTGCATCAGCAAAGCCGCTATTGATCATTCGCTGTAATATATCAAACTGGTCTCTGGTTGCTGTTGCAATCCAGACTTCAATTGTTTTGTCTTTTTCTGTAGCATCTGCTGTAGATACCTTGTAATCATTTGTAAAAGAACCAATGAAAGCCAATACACTATGAGCAATATTCTGGAAAATAGTACCCTCTGCAGCCGGAAGCTCTGCTCCTTCACCGCATATCATGATGTAGTCTATTTCCAAAGGCTGCTCATCAAGCCCAAGACTCCATTCACTAAGGGCTGTGATATTATCATTAAAGGTTGATAATTGTTTGGATATCCTGTCTGGCTTTTCAACCAGCTCTTCTATCTGAAGCATCATTCTGGCAAGTTCCCTTGTCTTGGTGCTGTCATCTATTGATTCGCCCAGATCCTCCATTACAAGAGAAAGGCGATAGTATTCATTTTCAAGTATTTCTACCATATCCGGAATGGATGAAACGATATCATAATCTCTATATTCATCCGGGTCACTTCCCATAACAGCTGTCAGTCTGTGATACAAGCTGTTGAAGTTCTTTACACTGATTTGTGTCTGCTCCATGGCATAAGATAAATCACCAAGGCTTACTGTGAGAGTGATTTCATTTTCGCCTTCTTCAAGGTAAAAATAGTATCCCTCTTCGTCTCCCAGATAGGACACCTGAAAAGATGTGTCGTAATAGAACTTCAGGTTTCCGGCTTCAGCAAATGGCTGATCACCATTTATTTTTAACTCTCTAACAGAATAAAAATCCCTATTCTCAGCCTGCAGGAATCTTGCTGCTATTTTGTACAATCCAGATTCTGGTACTGATACAGTCCAGGTAATGGACGTTCCTGCGCTGTTCCATGCTGATCCTCCAATAGTATTAAGAACTATGTTACTGGCATCATAAGGAACTGTAACTGCTGAGGTTCTGTTATTCTGTGGAAGTAAAGTAGAACTTGACTTATAAGAAGTATCCTCACCCTGAACTGTTATATAGCCATTTTCAAGTTCAGAACTATCTATTATCTTTACTCCACTTTCTGTATATTCTTCAATGTATTCGTCATAAGTAGGAAGAGATGTTGCTCCCACCAGCTTTACATAGGAGATTCCCATAGAAGACTTTGAAGATTCAATCGTAACTGTATTTGCACCTTTTTCCAGATAAAACAAAAATGGCCCATTTACTGTTTTTTCTGAAGATTCCAGCTTCTTGACCATCCATTCAGGGCTCTGTATCTGTACAGGACTCGACTGATTAGAATCGCTTACCATCAGAAAATCTTTATTTTCATCCACCCATCTTCTTTCAAAGATTAATCCGCTTGCTTCATCAAAAGGAATTTCACCATTTATATAAATATTTCTTACAATATTATTTTCTTCATCGGCACTTGGATAATATTCAATTTCTATGTTGTAAAAACCTGCAGTCTCTACATTAAATTCATAGGTAATACTACCTTCATCTCCAGTAAGAATATTTCCGTCTGACAAATCGGTTAGTTCTACAAGATCTGAATCTGAATACTCACTTCCCTGAGCTATATATTCGATACCTAGTGTTGAACCGTCATCTTCATTTAACGCAAGATATTCTTCATATGAGAGATTGTCTGATGTCATTACCAAATTATCATGTGAAGCAGATAAAATCTCAGCTCTGAGAGTAGCATCAGACTTATTACTATTTAATTTTGCTACCACAATACCTGCCACAATAACAATTGCTATTCCTGCTGTTATAACCTTTTGAATCGTATCCTTTTTCACACCTGTCACCATTAACCCTATAAAAAAGTGAATCATGTTTGCCTTGCAAACATGATCCACTTTGATAATTTTTCAAAAATCAGAATCCGGCATCTTTAAGATTTGCTTCAGCTTCATTACTATATGATTCCATTGTTGAACGAGCATCCTGATATCCTGCAAGTACATCCTCTACAGCATCCCAGCAGCTTACAAGCTCTGCTGAATCCATAGCCCAGCTTAAATCTGCCTGGAATCTTGAGTGGCCCCAGTCATAAAGCTCTATATCTTCCTGTGTATAGAAACTTCTTGTTTGTCCATACTCTTTACCATAAACAGTGCCATCTCCGTTCTGCTCTGACTCCCATGCTGTGTGCATATATTCAACACCGCCGTCACATACAAGATCTCTGTAATCATAAGCAATCTGTGTAAGAACTTCCCCTGGGATACCTGTCTTTTCAACAGATGCTGCAACTACACAATCAATTCCCCAATAAGATGTGTTAATCTTGTAGTTTTCGCTAAGGGTTGTGTAATCACCATCACATGTTACGTCATCGCCCCATGGCCAATAGCAGATACCAAAGTTATAATCAAGTCCGCTAAGCTGCCATGACTCAACTCTCTTTAAAACGATTCTCTCGTCATCTGCTGCATAAGCTGTATCTAATGACTTGTTTCCGTCCTTATCTGTAGTAACTGACTGTGGATAAGCAAGTCCTTCATTTTCAAGCTTCTGGTAAAACTCTAATGCGTTGATGAATGAATCATCTGTTAAGTGAAGTGTTCCATCGCTATCTACGATTGTTGTTCCATCAGCACCAGCTGCCATAACAGCCCAGTGATATGGGTAGTTACCGATTGGATATACACCATCTGGAAGCTTGGACTTCATTTCTGTAAGATATTCTTCAAAGCTGTCATAGTCCCAGTTGCCTTCCATGAACATCTCTGTAGGAGTCTTCTCCATACCGATTTCTTCAAGGTAATCTCTGTCATATACAAGTACCCAGCTATCACCAAGGTTATCATAAGATACGCCATAGCATCTTCCCTGCCATGTTGCTGCCTCTGTATAAATTGAACCAACCTGAAGTTCATCCAAATAGTCTGTGATATCAAAAAGGATATCGTTCATATAGCAGGCAACCATTGATTCAGGATTAAGTGTAATGATGTCAGCTGCCGGGTCTCCTGCTGCAACTGATGCGATCAGCAAATCATCATCATTGTATCCATCGTAACCATCCATTGTTGCAACTTCCAGCTTGATGTTGTATTTCTCTTCGACTGCAGCCTTAGCTTCCTGATAAACAAGATCATCGCTATCAAGATTGTTCCATTCACTTCCGAATGCTTTTACAGTTACTCCGCCAAAGTCATAGGTTTCTTCTTCAGTTTCTTCAGCTGCAGCTTCTGTTGTTTCAGCTGTTGCTGTCTTCTGTGACTCCTGAACTGCTGATTCTACCGAGTCTGTTGTCGTCTGTACTGTCTCTGTTGTAGTCGCTGCTCCACCACATGCTGATAAAACAAGTGATGCTAAAGTGACAAGTCCCATAGCTCTTAAACTTTTCTTCTTCATATAACCCTCCTGTTTTTAATGTAACCCTATAAAGATTTGTTTAATTGTGTTAAAAAAGTTTTAACACTCATTAACATTATGATAAATATTTTGTTAAACACTGTCAATGCGAATAATATATCAATTTTGACTGTGCATTTTATTAAATTTTAACAAAAATTTCCTTTTCACTGTTAACATTTTTAACATATTGTTTAAAAATCAGCTTCTTAAAATATCTGCATACCAGTAGAAAACCTCTTCTATCCTGTACAATTCGCTTTCCTGGCTGTCCTGCCTCCAATTGTTCTTATATGCATACATCCAGTGCTCCAATTCTGCAGCAAGTTCATAACGTTCACTTTTGTTAACAGGCTGACCTTTCTGATAATATATCCTGCCAATAACCGGCATTACTTTATGTATCAGTATCTGTCCCTTTGCAAATAGTGCTATCCTGCGAATCATTCTGCGGCCTGTAGCGTTAACTGCAGCAGACATAGAAAGAAGTTCCTTAACATCCCTTTGAATCTGCTCATTTGCTGTTTCAAGGCCGTCATCACTGATTCTGTCATAGATTTCTTCAGCATCTTCCAGTTTTTCATAAGCAGCACTATGCTCCTTGTACTGAACAAATTCTTCCCATCTGACAACTTCGCCAAGAGCTATCTTTTTAATAAGCACAAGTATTTTTCCGCTAGCGTCTCCAAGATAGAGTCTGCTTATCTGCTCATCAATCTCCTGCTCTTCAGATATTCCAGCCCACGAAAAGGCAGCTCCGTATATCAAAGCAGGAACTGAGAACATTGGATCCTGAAGGTGTCCATAGTCACCCCAGTCAGTATTTAATAGTCCCTCTGCCTTGTACTTAATCGCATATCCACACATAAGCGAAATGTTTCTATAAGCCATTTCCAGCTTGTTTATCATATGTCTCCAGCCATGGCAACCCGGGCATATATACTGCTTCATTCCTTTTTCTGCCAGTACTTTAGTATTATTCTCAAGCTCGTTATCCGCATAGCCCCAGTTAAGGCAGATAAGCTCTGGCCTTAACTTATTTGCATATTCAGGACTTCCAACGATGATATCCCCCCAAAACATAGGTGTTTTGCCCCTATTGATGCAGTAGGTCGCAAGTTTGTTTACAAAGTCCACGTAAATCTGATTAACACCAACCTTCTCAGCTTCTTCCCTGCTCTTTCCTTTACCAAGGTCAAAAGTCTCATCCGCACATATATTTACATATTTAGAGGAAAAAAGTGGAATATATTCATCCAGCATCTTTTCCACGAATTTATAGCTCTCATCATCTATGACATTCAGAGTATGATGCTGCATTCTCTGATCGAAGGAAAACGGGTCCTGACTCATACCCTCAAGTTCACATAAATTCTCATAGCTTTTTGTCTTTAGTACTTTATATAAATGCCCAAAAGAAGCAATGGATGGCACCAGATCTATACAAAGATTTTTGCAGTATGCATCAAGTTCCGTGATATCTTCCGGTGTCAGAGGAGTATCATCTCTCCACACTTCAGAAAAATCCCTGAAACAAAAGCTATGCTCAACATATAACTGTAGCTGGTTCATTTTGTAGAGCGCCATTGTATCAGCAAGCTTTTTGTATTCAGAAAGTTTTCTGACTCTGCCCCTTGTAGCATCATGATAAAAGCCTCTCTGAGCAAGGATCGGTGAATCTTCTATCTGTCTGCAGTTAATGGCATCGCCCTCGAGCATAAAGAGCTGTATAAGGCTCTGGACACCATACATAATTGCACAATCTGTCTCTCCGGCTATTGTTATCAGATTCTCTGTAATGCCGAGCTCATAAGCCTGATCCCTGTTTTGCTGTGCACCCTTCATATCTTTTCTAAAAAGATATATGGCATTTTTATCCGGCGCTTTATACGCCTTTCTAAGCGTTAACTCAAAATCTGTATTTTCATAAATTGCCTTTTTTAAAATAGTTGCTGCAAAATAGTCTCTTTCGCTGCATTCATGATCAATAACAATTTCCGTTGCATAATCGATATAAAACTTCCCTTCAGCAGTAATCTCTTTTAAAGGCTTTGGTATAATACCTGACATAATCTCACCTTATTCAAGCTACTTTAATACAAGCTCTCCCTTTCCCAATAATTCGTTATTATCCATAAGTAGTACTTCGTACCTGCACTTACCCAAGCCAAAGTGCATATTCTTTTTGTAAAAATAAAGTTTATCTGCTGTAAGCTCCAATTCTATCTGCACGCTATCTCCCGCTTCTACATAGATTTTTTGGTAGCCCTTTAGCTCTCTGATTCTTGAGGTTATATCTCCACCTGTTCTATGTATATATATCTGTGGAACAGCCCAGACTCCATAAGCACTTTCGTTTACAATCTTACAGGAGATGGTTATGACACAAGTCTCTTCTTTTAGGGCTTTGATGTTATCCTCTCTTACAGTAAATACAACATCTTCATAACGAACCTTTCCATAAGACTTGCCTTCTCCAAACACATGCAGCGGTCCAGCCTCCATATCGATATATTTCATGGCCGCATAGGACTCTTTATAATTGTAGTAAACCGGAAGCTGAGCAGCAGATTTAGGTAGTGATACCGGAAGCCTTCCTGATGGCATCACTTTTCCTTCAATAAGATTCATTAAAGCTTCTGCTGCATAAGGTCCCGGATAAAATGCGTAAATAACAGCGCTGCTTTCTTTTTCAAGCTCGTCTATTACATATGGTCTGCCTGCCACGCACACCGTAAGCACAGGTATCTGACCAAATAAGCGTATTCTTTGTTCAAGATCTCCCTGCATCTTTAGCTGACATAGATCAACGCCTTCTCCGCAGTCCATAAGTGATGCACCTTCAATAGCTGCACCATTTATATCATAGCGAACTCCTTCATATCTGGAAGAACTGCCACCGCCAACTACTACCAGCAAATCATACTCTTTAAGTTTGTCTGGGCTCTTGCTGATTGTCGTCCATACAGGATCGAGCCAGTCCACTTCCCCACTTCCTGCAAACAGCTCCTTTAAAGCTCCGTATATGGATTTGCATTTTTTATCTGTAATCGGAGGTGTGTAATCCCCTGCCAGCGCATATATAGAATCTGCATTTGGCCCAATCACAGCAATTTTTTTGAATTCACTTGCATTTAATGGTAATAATCCTTCATTTTTTAATAAAACAAAAGATTGTTCTGCAAGCTTTTCAGATAGTTCATTAATGCCATATGCAGAAGCATCTTCCATGTTCTTTTGCATATAAGGATTTTCAAATAATCCCCTCTCAAACTTTATGGTCAGTACTTTTAAAACAGCTGCATCTATAAGTTTTTCTGAGATATAACCCTTTTCTACAGCTTCTTCAAGTCTGGTAAATCCATTGTCCCAAAGACTCACATCAACACCGCAGGAAAGAGCCAGTGCACCAGATTTTGTATTATCACCAGTTACTTTATCAAGGGCATCAACCGCAAATCCATCTGCCATGACTATTCCATCAAATCCATATTCATCGCACAAGATTTCCTTGAGAAGGTATTCGTTTGCATGACAATATATACCGTCTATCTCGTTATAAGCAGCCATTACGCCTTTAACATGTTCTTTACATACTTCTCTGGCTGTCTGAAGATGTATATCTCTAAGTTCTCTTTCTCCAATGCTTGCAGCACTTGCGTTGACACCACCAGTACCCTCTCCCTGTGCGCACAAGTGCTTGGCTACCGCGTATACTCCCGAAGATTGCATTCCTCTTACAGCATGTCTTGCCATGTTTGCTGACAGATATGGATCTTCAGAATAACATTCCTCGCTTCTGCCCCATCTTGGATCCCTTAACACATCCAAAACGGACATCAGCGCAAAATCCACATGTCCATCGCCAAGCTGCTTTCCACAAGCTTTATAGGCATCTTCAACCAGTTGTTCATTGAAGGTTGCTCCAAGCGCTGTATTAACAGGTAATAAACCGCCTCCAATTGCCTGATGGCCGTGAGGACATTCCGTTGATAAGAGCATCGGAATGCCTAATCTGGAATGCTCTATAACGTATTTCTGAACTGTATTATAAGCATTCATGCTGATTTCAGGGACTATCCCTGTCTCTTCATCTTTCTCGGACCAGGGATCTGCTCTGTATAAACCGTAGAGGACACCCAATCCGCCCCACTTTTCAACTTCGCTGCAAAAATCCTCTGTAAGTTCTATTTCAGAGCCATTTCTCCTATAGATTCCAAAACCGTATAATTTTTGATTTAACTGCCCGACTTTTTCTCTCAAAGTCATCTGTTTGAGCAGGTCCTTTGCGCGCTCTCGCGCAGGCAAAGCATTATCTCTATAACCCATATAAAACCCCAATCGATAGCTAAAAATATCGTTAACACATTCAATGATAATATTAACATCATTATATGTCAAACCTTTTGATAATGCTATATAAAATCCGCTCGGAATCTGTATTTACCCCATTTTGAACAAATGTTAATTTTGATTGTTTTTGTTAACAATAAATGTTATAATGCATATAAAATAATTTAAAAGGAACTATAGAAATGATTTTTCATGATGAAGTACCTATTCCAAAGGTAGGTTTTAATCCGCCTTCATACATTTGTAAAAAAACTTCCATGCCGCTGTCTGTAATCGATGGTAATCTAGATAAAGAATTTTGGAATCAGGCACAGTACACAGAACTTTTCACCGACATTGAAGGTCCTTCCATGCCACAACCACGCTTTGCTACAAAAGCAAAAATGCTATGGGATGAAAATAATCTTTATATTGGTGCAGAGCTTTGGGGAAATGAAATCTGGGCTAATCAGACAGAACATGACTGTGTAATCTTTTATGACAATGATTTCGAGATTTTTATTGATCCAGATTCAGATACGCAGGAATATGTAGAGTTTGAAATGAATGCCAATAATGCTTATTGGGACCTTCTATTAACAAAGGCATACAGAGATCACGGTTCTCCAATAAACGGACTTGAATTAAAAGGCATTAAAACAGCGGTAAAAATAGATGGGGTATTAAATGACCCTTCGGCTCAAAATGTTAAATGGTCTGTTGAAGTTGTTATTCCTTTTGAAACACTGGCAGAATGTGACATCAAAAGAAAGCCTCCTGTCCCGGGAGATTATTACAGACTTAATTTTTCCAGAGTTCAATGGAAAATAGATGTTGAGAACAATAAATATGTTAAGCAGACAGATTCCCAGACTGGTAAAGTTCTTCCAGAAGATAACTGGGTGTGGGCACCAACTGGTGTCATAAATATACACTATCCTGAACTGTGGGGATTTTTGTTTTTTACTGACTCAGAAAACGACTCTTTTTCTATTCCCGAAAAAGAGCGTGTTAAATGGGATTTAAGGAAACTTTATTACGCTGAGTATATTTATTTCAAAAATAATTTGCAATTTTCTACAGATATCAATATATTAAAAGATATATTAGCAAAAAATAGTCCTTGTGCTGCTAATAAAGAAATCACCAATCGCGAATATATTATCGAAACCACTTCTACTTCTTTTGAAATAAGCACTTTTGATTACGATAGCAACGATACTATTCGTATATACTCTGATGGAAAAATCAGCTAATATAGGAGATCAATTTAATGGAAAAAGTTACTATTCAAGACATTGCTGATGCCTTAGGAATATCCAGAGTCTCTGTTTGGAAGGTGTTCAGCGGACGTGAGGGAGTATCTGAAGATCTAAGGAACAAAATAATTGCCAAGGCAATTGACATGAATTACAATATGCCGCCTCAGTTTTACAATGAGAAGGTCATGGCTTCCAAAAAGCAGTATACCATCTCTGTAGCCATTTCAAGGCCGGAAACATCTTCATTTTGGGTCAATACAATTCATGAAATAGCCAGAGAAGCCAGTATGCAAAACGCAAACGTATTGTATACTTATCTTCCAGCTGAAGCAGACGCCTCATATGAGCTGCCTTCTGTTCTCAGCGACGGCACAGTTCAGGGAATAATCATTCTGAACGTCTATAATCCTAAGATGATTCAAAAACTGTCAAAATTAAACACTCCAAAAGTCTTTATGGACACAGCCACTACAGTTCCTTTCAAGGATTTAAATGGGGATTTACTCCTTATAGAAGGTCGTACTGGCGTTTATTCAATTACAGAACATATACTTAAACAAGGCAAGTCAAGAATTGGCTTTATTGGTGATATAGAGTATGCTCAAACTAACTTTGAAAGATATTATGGCTTTAAGGATGCCATGAAAGATAATGGCCAGACTATAGATGAGAGTTTATGTCTTACATCTCCTATTGGTACAGATACTTATCGTGAAGAAATCACGGAATTCATTAATAGTCTTAAAAAATTACCTGATGCCTTTATCTGTGTCAGTG
The DNA here is from genome assembly GCA_045646185.1 of Butyrivibrio sp. Lineage (GTDB taxonomy): Bacteria > Bacillota > Clostridia > Lachnospirales > Lachnospiraceae > Butyrivibrio. Next base: position 9,328 of record JAZRKG010000132.1, on the reverse strand, counting down.
ACTATGTGGCCAATATTGTTTGTCAGATAATGGAAGAAAGAGGAATAAGAATTCCTGACGATATACTCGTATCCGGTTTTGATGAAATCAGTGATCTCCACTCTCCTGTTCCTCTTACAACAGTTAAAGTTGATAACCAGGAATTTGGCGTTCGTCTCGCAAACCAGATTATATACAGAATGAAACACCCTGGTGCAAGTAGAGAACTTACCTACATTTGTCCTCAGGTTGTATTCAAAAAATCTACCATGGGAAAGAAATAATGATTTTAAATTATTAATTCACCTTGCGCCGAAGGCGCAAGGTGAATTTTTAGGCAAATTTTCAGGCCAGATATTCATCATATCTGGCCTGTTTTTATTTCTTTTCAGAAACGAATTTTATAGGTTTTAATTTCATATGGCTTAATAACAAAAGTAAAGTCCTTTTCTCCTACAGAAGAAATTGTATCTACTTTTTCTTTCTCTTCCATAAGGTTAACCTCTTCAATGCTCTTAAATGCATCTCCAAAAGTAGCTTTTACCTTTGTTCTCTCATTATTTACCTCATAAAGTCTTACAATAATTCCTTCTTTGTCTTCAGACTTCTTGATTGTTTCAAGAACCACATTTTCCTTATCAACCATCATGAATGAAGAATTATTTCCAGCCTTTCCACCGTTTAATACAATAGCAGGAACGTTAACATTAAAGCTTTCTTGTACAGTTCCGCCATCTCTCCAGGTACCCATATGTGGGAATAATGAGTATGTCATATAATGAACTTCCTGGTCGGCTGTTTCGTTAGGCTCTGTTCCTGATTTGAGAAGTGTAATAGACAACTTCTTATCAAGTGCAGAATAGCCATATTTACAATCATTCATAAGACTCACACCATATCCATTTTCAGACATATCTGCCCATTTATGGCCGCAGGTCTCAAATTTAGCAACATCCCAGCTGGTATTCTGATGAATCTTTCTGGTCACATTACCAAACTGAATGTCATATGTAGCCTCATCAGTATGAATATCCAATGGGAAGTGTACCTTGCAAAGATGCTGGCTAAGTTTCCAGTCAATCACGGTCTCAAAGTCAATTCTTCTATCGTTAGCATAAAATCTTATATTCTGAGAAAAATCACAGTCCAAAAACTTTTTGGTCACTTTAAGAGTAGATCTTACTGGTCCCTTTTCTGTCCATTCAAGCTTTACATCCTCATTAACCGGCCATGATTTTTCCTGATAGAAAATATCTATATTCCAGTTATCGAAGCAAAGTGGCTTGTCTTCGTATACTCGAAGCTCATTTCCAACCTGTCCCTTTATAAGAACTTCGCGCTCAGCTTCAAGATCATAGATGGATGTAAACTGACCAAGATCATCAATTTTAATGTCGTAATATGGCGTTTTAATGCCCTCTGTAGTAATTGTAAATGGATCAGACTCTGCAGTCTCTTCTTTTACAAGATCGAGGCCTTTAAAGCCTTTTGAAGGCATATTTTCAATATAGGCAATGGCTCCATCTTCTGTCTTCTGAACAGGGTAATAGTTTATACCATCTGTAACTGCGCTGCAGTCAATATCTCCTATATTTACAATATCATTTCTTACAAATCCCAAAGTGTTGAAAACAGAGATTCCTTCTTTCTCAGCAGGTGTAATAATTTCAAGTCTCTCATCAAGAAGCTTTCTGCTTTCTTCATCTATCTGAGCATATTCCTCATCTGTAACATCATATACTTCATGAATTGCAGAACCAGGCAAAATATCATGGAACTGGTTTCTAAGTATAAGCTTCCACATCTCATCCAGTTCTTTCTTAGGATAAGCTGCTTCCCTCTCAGCCAGAACTGACAAAAGTTCCAATTCCATCATCCTGTATTCACTCTTACGGTTTTTACGCTTATTTCTGCCCATAGAAGTAAGAGTTCCTCTATGATACTCGAAATACAACTCACCAATCCAGCTAGGAAGTCGTTTTGAGTCTTTTACGCGCTCATATAATTCATCAAAATAGGTCTTAGATGCTTCCTGTCTTACTTTAGGAATACCTACAATTCCTTTTTCCATACGTTTGGAGGTCTCAAGCATTTCTCTTGTTGGGCCACCACCACCATCTCCGTATCCATAAGAAATCAGTATGTCATTATTTATTTCTTTATTCTGGTATCTGTTCCAGCCACCCATGATTGCATCCGGATGAAGCATTCCATTGTAGGTAGTGAAAAAGCTTGTTTCTGACTGGCCTACGCCAAGTGTAGATATCAAATAAGTAAATACTCTGGAACCATCAATTCCTTCCCACCAGAAGGTATCGTTTGGTATCTTATTAAACTCATTCCATGCAAGTTTTGTAGTCATGAAATAGTTTACGCCAGATTTTTTCATAATTTGAGGAAGGGCTGCACTATATCCAAATGCGTCAGGAAGCCAGAGCATCTCGTTGTCTTTACCAAACTCATTTTTAAAGAAGGTCTTACCAACAAGGAACTGTCTTACCAGTGATTCGCCTGAAGTTAAATTGCAGTCTGCCTCAACCCACATTCCTCCTTCAGGCTCCCATCTTCCCTCTGAAACCCTATCTTTGATTCTCTGATACAGCTCTGGATGTCTTTCCTTTACAAACTCATAGAGCTGCGGCTGACTGGACATAAATTTATAATTAGGATATTCCTCCATAAGCTTTAAAACGGTAGCAAAGCTTCGACAGGACTTCTGTCTTACCTGTGCTACAGTCCATAACCACGCTACATCAATGTGTGTATGGCCTATGCAGGTTGCAATAACATCATCAAATCCCGCTGTTTTCTCATTTTCATAGAGATTTACGCGAATGTATTCGCTTGCTTTTTTAACAGACTCATAGAAAATCTCACTGCCTGTTTTTCTCAAATCCAAAAGGTTTACTGTATCATTGATAACAGTCTCAAGCATTAATCTAACTCTGTTATCCTTGTCCATTCTGTTAAGCCCCCACAATGGAACCTGAATATCATAGTAGAGGTCCTTTACAGCTTCGTTTCTTTCCTCAATGTCTACAAGAAGCTTAAACTCATTATGCAAAGTTCCTGTATAAGCCTGTAAATCTATCTGTATTTTCTCGCCTGCCTTCGCCTTATCTGACAGCTTAACTTCAAGATGGTTAATATCAAGTCCCTGCGTAGGAACTCCATTAACAAATACCAGGAATTGAGGATTTCTTCCATCATCCCAGTCTTCAAGCTGGGTTCTGATATGAATCCATAAATTTGTACCGTCAAATTCATCCGGAACGGTTATTTCAGAACGGAACCAATAGTGTCTGTCCTTTCCATACCATCTGTCATTTTCAGTATCAAATTTTTTCCATTCTTCACTGGCTGCATCTGCTTCTTTCACATCTATATAGCAGCCATCTTTAACTTTCCAGTCAGTTACTTTTACCTGTTTGGTAATAATAGCATCTTTTAATTGTCTGCAAATAAGTTCTGCTCTTTCCTTTGCAAATAACATATTTTACTCCTCACTTAATTTATATTCTACCCACGCTGCGCTATGAGCACTTATTGTTGTACTGTTGCCATCTATTGCTATGCTCCTGAGATTATCAGGCAATTTATATGGAACTGATCTGTGGTTTACTACTATCATACCATTCTCAAAAATTCCTATTTCAATTGCTTTTTCCCTTATAGGAGAGCATGGAATGCTTTTCTCGTATAAAACATCTTTTATCATTGTATTACCAGAAAGTACCAGCGGATACATCTCTTTGTTTCCCTCATTATAGGGAACATGCGGTATATTCTTGGCTGTATAGGAGCTTCCCAGCATAAAGCCTATAGAAATGACTTCTCCTTTACCAACACATTTTTTTACCACACAAGGCTTGTCATTATTATATCGTGCAAGCACCGTGTCCGCTTTATGAGTATAAGTCACAAAACTGCAACCCTGAGGCACTACATATTTCTGGTCCTTGTATTTAAACGGCAATCGCTGTATCTTTTCCTGACTCACATCAAAACAGTTCTGTGCCAGTTCATCATCCGGTCCATGTATGAGCAGACCGCCATTTTGAACATAATTTATGATGCTCTTCTCACTTTGTTCGTGATCCATAGCTCCATACCAGCTATTATCAGGCACAACCAAAGCCATGTATTCGCCTGGCAGTTCTTCATCAAGGCTGTCCATGCTGATCACATCCACCTGATACCCCAGGTCACATAAATATTTATACCATCCTAGAGTGTCTAATCTGCGAATATTATTATTATCAACTTCAAATCCTTCAAAATCTGACATTTCCAGCGGGAATATTATGGCAATTTCTTTCTTTTTTTCACCCTGCCTTTTGGTCAAAACATCTGAAAGCCATTGATTTCCACGCTTGATTGATTCGAGAACATAGGGCTCAAGCCTGTTTAAAACTCCACCATCATCTGATCCATTGATGCCATATGCAGAATAGCCATATATTCCCTGGGCTGCCATGGAACCAATTATTTCTTCAGGTGTAAGTTGCTCATACAAGTCTCTATAAATGTACCTTCCAAAATATATTCCACCAATCCATTCACGACCAGGATTCATCGCTCTCATCATACTATGTTGAACGGAAGTAACATACGCATCCGGATAACCACTGTCTGTAACTGGAACAGTTATAAAATGACACATATCAACGTAAGGCGATAATCTGTAATAATCTACTCCCCTGATTGATGTGTCCCACAGGTCGCTATAATCATTATCCATGTCAGCCTGGCTCTTACCATTTATATTAAAAAAGTAGCCCCATTGAGTAAGAGTCGGCACTGTCAGGATATTAGGAAAAGCTTCCCTTAATTTTTTCTGCATATTCTTAAAATACAGCGCCAGTTCTGTTATCTGGAATAATCTGTTATCACGTAATATCCAAAATTTATTACTTTTATTTCTAATGTCCTCTTCTGTAATCCTGCCCTCGCCAAACACGAGACTATACCAGTACTGATATGGTGTTATCTCATCTATGGCTAAAAGCTCCAGTTTATATCTTTCATTTAACAATTGAACATTATCTTTATATTCATTTTTTAAAAAATCTTTGTATCTTTTAATACCTTCTTCATCAAAGCTTGCGGCAACAATCGGATCCCACATTGTGCAAATAGGATTGCCTTTTTTGTCATTGTAAGAGCACTCTGTAAGCCCCTGGGGATATGCTTCCAGGACTTGCTTTACATGCTCTGTCATAACATCCTGTGTCCTTTGAGACCAGTATTTATAGTAATTTGCTATAGTTCCGTCTATATAAGATATTTTCTCCCCTATTACAGGAGGGCTAAATCTGATATGGGGATATAGATTATCCCCATTCAGATATAGCAATAAAAAATTATAGGAAAGTCCCTCTGAGATTGCCACTTTTTCCATGTATTCCTGCATCTCAACATATTGACTGGGGTCTTGATTTCTTTCAAGCCGCTCTCTATAGTCTTCAGAATCTTTTGTATCAAGCATCACGCTGTTAAAACCAAGGTGCTTTATAAACTTCATTGTGCTCTTTACAAATTTTTTATCATCAAAGCCCGGGCAATAGAAGTTGCCGAACATAACATTTATAAATGGTTTCCCGGATTTACTCTCTATCATAGTGCCTCTTACTTAGATGCCATAAATTCATCTACCTGTCTCTGTGCTTCGTCTACAATGTCCTGCCAGCCTGCAGCTTCAAGTTCTGCCTTGATAGCTGGAACAGCTACTGCTGGATCCTGTACACCTGTGATTACTTCACTCTTATATCTGAGCCAAATCTCTGTACAGTTAGCAAGCTGATCTGCAACTGCTGTTGTATCAAATGTAAATCCAAGTAATACAGATGATACTGCATTTTCGTTTAATCCCTTAACTTCTTCCCACTGGTTTACTTCATCAGAAGCAAGCTGTGATACTGTGAAGAATGTTCCCTGTGTGTAACCAGCCATTGTCCAGTCTTCGTTGAGCTTTGTTACCTTGCCCTCTGAATCATATTCGAAGTTTACGCCTTCTTCACCATAATAGAACATATCTCTAAGTGTTGTATCTGTATTAACAAGATCAAGGAACTGTAAGCACTTCTCAGGATACTTTGTGTTAGCTGAAACCATGTTGATTGAACCACGTACAGTATCATTTGAAAGGATTGTCTCACCAATCTGAGAAACAACTACATCTTTGCCCATCTGTGGTCCCCATGAAGTTGTTGCAGCACTTGGCCATCCCTGTGCAACTCTCCACATGTTGTATACTCTTCCTTCTGTCAGAGTTGCTGCATCTGGATTGATGATACCTGCCTGATACCATTCATGAATTGTTTCAAGCTGTGAATAAATATCATCCTGTTCAAGAGTAAGGCAAACTTTAGCATCTTCGTCGTCATATCTTACGCCCAAAATCTGAAGTCCTGCGCCAAGCTGATCATATACGTCAAAAATGTAATACAGACCATCATTTTTTACATATACAGGATAGTCATTCTTATCCTCTTTTAACTGAGTAAAGAGATCTGTCATGTTATCAAGAGATTTAGCCATCTCATCAATGTCTACATCATATTCTTCTACTAACTCTGCATCCCAAATTGCATAATTACTAAGAGAACTGTCTTTGTATGTTGGTACACCATAAACGCTTCCGTTTACTGTAACTGCATCCCAGTATTCCTCTGGCATCAGTTCACAAAGACCTGGCATATTCTCTTCGATAAGGTCAGTGATATCATAGTAAGCGCCAAGGTTTATATCGCTTACGTAAGTATTACTGTTACCAAAAATAATGTCGTAGCTCTCATTTGTACTGATAATGATATTTCTTCTGTCATCCCAGTCGCCCCATGGAATTACTTCCATTTCGATGTTTACGCCGATTTTTTCACCAACATACTCATTTACCTTAGCTACCCATGAATCATAGTTTGATGGCATTCCTGAGCCAATCGTAACCCATTTAAGGGTAACTATTTCATCACTTGCTGAAGTAGATGTCTCAGAAGCTGTTTCTGTAGTACTTCCACTACCAGAATCTGTGCTGCACCCCATCAGCGCTCCCACCATCATTAGAGCTGCCATTCCTAACGATAACAGTCTTTTTGCTTTCATAATTCTTTTTCCTCCTATATACCTCTATAGTTTCTTGTATATCTGAATCTCTTAAAATAAGAGTTTCATCCCTTTACAGAACCAATTGTCAGACCGGAAATAAAGTATTTCTGGAAAAATGGATAAACACAGGCAATTGGAACAATGATTACAATTGCAATTGCCATTCGAACACTTTCTGTTGGCATTGAGGCCTTATATTGCTGAAGTGACAAGCCACCATAAGGGTTGTTGGCAATGTATTCAATATTACTCTGAATGTTATTAAGCATTGACTGAAGTGACTGCAAATTGGTGTCTGATATGTACAGTGATGCCTGAAACCAGTCATTCCAATAGCCAAAAGCTGCAAATAGAGCAATTGTTGCCAAAATTGGTTTTGAAATAGGTAATATAATCTGAGCAAATATTCTGAGCTGTGAAGCTCCATCAACCTTGGCTGATTCAACAATCGAATCCGGTATGGTGGTTTTAAAAAACGTCTTACATATAACGACGTTGAAGGACGACACAGCCAGGGGCAATATCAGCGCCCAGATGGTATTTCTCAAATGTAATATATTGCTGTTTACTACATAACTAGCCAACATACCACCATTGAATATCATTGGAATAAATACAAGCCATGTATAAAAGCCTTTTAAAAAGTATGTATTTCTTGAAAGCACATATCCCATTGTTGTTGTAAGCAGAACCGAGATTATTATTCCAAGTCCGGTAACGAGTATCGAAATCCATAGCGCATGGAGAATCGTATCTCTCTCGTTCCACAAAAACTGATATGCTGCGTTTGAAACTTCTGCAGGTATAATCCTGTATCCGTATTTTTGTATCGCCGTTTCATCTGATATCGAGATGGAAAATACAAATACAACAGGGAATATACATAGCAGTGACAATATTATAAAAATCAGGTTAAATATAATATTCGTTGATGTTTTTATCTGATTTAACTGTCTTTCTTTTTGTCTGATCATACTTCACTACACTCCACTGTTCTTTTCTAAATGCAATTAAATAATGGTACTATCTTTATCAATTTTGCTTACAACCCAGTTAGCAAAAAGAATTGTGAAACAGCAGCATATTGACTGGAAGAAAGAAGCAGCAGCTGTCTTGCCAATTGGCGCACTGGACTGAATCGCTTTATATATGTATGTATCAAAGGTTGAAACTGTTGAATAAAGCGATTGCGGTATCTGTCCTGTAATCTGATAAAAAAGTCCAAAATCAGAATAAAAAATCTTACCGGTATCAAGGATAAGCATCATAACCAAAACCGTCTTTATACATGGCAGTGTTATATATTTGGCCTGTTGCCATTTGGTTGCTCCATCCATAACTGCAGCTTCATAAAGTGAAGGATCAATTCCTGTTATGGAGGCAAGATATATAACCATTCCATAGCCAAGGCCTTTCCAGATTTTCATGAAGGTAAGAATAAACGGCCAGTACTTAGGCTCCTGATACCACATGATTCTCTCTCCTCCAAGTGCTGTTATGATTGCATTGGCATATCCTTTTTCTGGAGTAAGAACTGCATATACTATGTAGCTGATTACAACCCAGGACATGAAGTAAGGAAAAAACATCATTGTCTGATATACTTTTGATCCACGCTTATTTCTTAAATTGCTAAGCATTACCGCAAATAATACCGCGAAGAAAGCTCCCAGAATAATGAATACAACATTGTAAAGAATGGTATTTCTTAAAAGCATTGCAAAAGCATTAGATGTAAAGAAATATTTAAAATTGTTCCACCCAACCCATTCACTATGTAGCAAACTATATAAGAAACCGTGTCCACCAGATAACTTATATTCTTTGAAAGCTATTATTATTCCGAACATTGGCAAATAAGAAAACAAAATAAACCATACTACAGTCGGAAGAGATATTAGAGTAAGCTCTGTATCATCCTTGTTCCATCGTCTACGTTTTTTGCTCTTGTTTTTTTCCACCACAGCTCCTCCTTTTTGTTATCATTTAATTAACTTTCGTTAACATTTATGGTAACTATACTTAACTTCAATGTCAACGTTTTTGTTAATAAAACTGTCATTTCGTCAATTCTAACAGATTGTAATTGATTAATTTTGTGCATTTAGTCGGATTGAATTAATAAATTAATTTGTGCTATGTTAACTATTGTAAATTAACATTTATTAACATATTTTTACAATGTTAAGTTTGGAGGATAAATGGGGAAAGTAACTATGCAAGACATTGCAGACTCCCTGAA
>JAZRKG010000131.1:0-13416 GCA_045646185.1 Butyrivibrio sp. | reverse complement strand
TCTTCTGCAACATTGCGAGCTGTGCCATATACACTGAAATAAAGAACTAAATCTTTGCTCATATTAGTAATATCCTCCACTCTTACCAATCACATTTTTTCAAAAAAAGGAATGATAAATTCAAATGCTTCTGTTACATATGGATCAAGATCGTACAAGTCAAAGTGTCCTGCTTCTGGAATCACATGCATTTCCTTGTTATCATGGGGTACTGCATTGAACACTTCTGTTGAAGAATCTTTTGACCACGCATTCTCACCTGTTATTACAAGATATGGCTTTTTCATATCCTTCATAATATTTGTAACGTTATACTTTACCAGTTCCAACTGACTCCAGGACACTACCCTGTTTGACCAGCCCCTTCTATTGCCTCTGCTTGTATAATAGTAAGCAGCGCCTTCATCAAAGGCTCTTGGCATAAAATTCAGATAATCAAGCTCTCCAGTACCATTTTCATAAGCTTCTTTTGCTGCTCTGACTTCTTCCTCTGGTTTGAAAAAGCCTGCCATTGCTGAAGTATAAATATCAGAAATAGCTGGAACAATTGCTGTGATTGCCTTAAGTCTTGGCTCTTTGACGCCTGCAGGCAAAGTAGTTGCGGATTATGCTGCGCGCATAATGGCAGATGAACAAAATATGATGATTCAAGCCATAGAAACAGATCGCCGGGAACGAATACTAACACTTTCTTCCTGCTCTCTTTTGGCAATAAATCGGATAACACCTAATCTAAATCAGGCATTTAGGGATAAATCAATTCTGACTGAAATTAATACAGATGATAATATCGCCCGTCAGCTACACAATAGAACCTGTCAGCTTGGTATATTTCATAGCAAAATAGAGGATAAAAGCCTTTTTTTGCAAAGTTATATCTCAGAACAAATATATATATCCGTTCCCAGAGATCATCCTCTCTCCTCTAAGAAATATTTAAAGCAAAAAGATTTAGAAGGTTTGGGAATACTTACCTTTGACATCGGCTTCTGGGTTAATCTATGCCGAAGCAAGATGCCAAAAACAGCCTTTCATGTTCAGACGGACGTAGATGCTATGGACGAACTTGTTCATGCTTCCACACTTTTGGTATTTAACTCTGACCGGATGCTCGAAGACGGCTACACTGCAGGCGATAGAGTGAACATTCCTTTGACAGAGCCTTTTGCAAAAGCGACATATTATATTGGTTGTCTTGATTCCGAAAAACAAAAATACGGATCCCTATTTAATTCTTTAAGAAGCGAACTGATTAAATAAGAAAATCCCCTGGCTTTGGGCCAGGGGAAATAGTTATCCATCTTGGTAATACGACTCTGAAACTCCTCTTTATCCTCAGCTGTCCACCAGTCACGCAGCTGTCCATCTGCATCAAATTGAGCGCCGTTACTATCAAAAGCGTTACATTCGAGAATATTGAAGCCTTCAGCCCACATTTCCTTATCTACTTCTGTCCCTTTTTGCAACCGCTAAAACCTGTGCAAACTAACAGCATTACCAATAACACCATTGATAATATCTTATACTTGCTCATTTTCTTCATTCTTTTCCCCTCACTTTTAATAGATTCTTTTGTAAAAAAATTAAGCTAGTATAAGTTTACTATATTTCGTCATTTGATATTCTTAAAAAAGTATTACGTTGCTTTTCGCCTTCCTTTTGGACCCCCGGGACGGGGTTAGCGGTCCATTTTCAGGGAGAAAATGGACCTATAACCCCGTCCCCAGGGACCATTAGCTAAAATAGCTTCAACCTGCTCTCTTTTTTCATAAAGAACACAACCACCTTCATGGTCATCCATTAGGATATCTCCTGAACGCAAAGCCACGAAAAGGTCTGAATTTACAGCTTCTCTAAGAGAATGATCTCTGATGTTAACATCAGAATATGGTGAAAACGGGCAAGGCTCTGCTCCTCCATGTGAATTGATATGGAAGAACCCTCTGCCTGCAGCAATACATCCACCAGAGCTTTTCTCATCTCCCGGAAAAGAAACAAATACCATTTCAGGATGTTCCTGTCTTAATCTCTTTATTTCTTTGACGAGGTATTCTCGTTCCGCATCTCCTGGAGCAAGATTTTTTCCATCTTCTGTAACCGGTACGAACTCCACGAATATTACTGCTTTGCAGCCTCTATCTGACAGGCTTGCAATAAAGTCTTCCGAAGATACTTCTTTGATATTCTCCGTTGTAACTGTCACAGATGAACCAAATATAATGCCTCTCTTCTTAAACTCCTCCATGTTTGTGATCAGTCTGTCATATATACCCTGGCCGCGCCTTGCGTCAGTTACTTCCTTGCCGCCTTCAATGCTCATTATCGGAATGAGATTTCGAGACTTATCAAACAGGTCAAAATATTTTTCATTTATATAAGTTCCATTTGTAAAAATTGGAAACAGTATATCCTTATGTGTTCCAGCAGCCTCTATGACATCTCTTCTAAGAAGAGGCTCGCCACCTGCAAGAAGAATAAAGCTAACGCCAATATCGCTTGCTTCGTCAAAAACTCTATTCCATTCCTCACCTGTAAGCTGCATCACAGGCTCAGAATCAACTGTAGCATGATTACATCTTGAATAACAACCTTCACAATGAAGGTTGCATTTACTGGTTATGCTGGCTATCAAAAATGGTGGAATGTGCTCTCCTTTTTCTTTTAAGTCAGCCCTCTTTTTGGATGCCATCTTACTGGAAGCAGCAAAGCCGAGCATAAAGGCGCTTTCTTTCGGATTTTTAAGTGTTGCCTTTATGGAATCTGCAACAACCCTCTCAACGCCTTTAGTCATATACTCCTGAATATCAAATTCCTTACTCATGATAGATGCTCCTTTTATTCGCAAAAGCCTTTGGCAAATTTGTTTGCAGCAGCGAGATCTGCCGCATCTGGATGTCCTGCATGCAACGCTGTAAAGCTTCCTCTGCAGTGAAACTCTTTATCCGATAGCTTAACCTTGGCATCAGCTGCAACATTCTTCATCTGACTGTATGTAGACTCGATAAGTGCTGCAGTACTCACGTTAACCAGTTCACCTATATTATTACTATTCTTTTTAATGAACTGCTTTACATGTTTATCTATTCCTGCCCAATATACCGAATTACATAAAAACAGAATATCTGCCTTTTCATTCATTGGCTCGTCAATGCTCTTTGCTACCACTCCAAGCTCTTTGGCAATTGAATCTGCAAGCTTCTTGCTATTGCCTGTCTGAGTATAATATCTAACGTCTATCTTCATCTTTTTTTGCCTCCTAAATCATCTTTTTTGACAATGGAGACTATATCAATTCAATGTGACCTCAATATGACCTTTTAATTTATTTTTTTAAAAATAAATATCCTCATTTCCGTACCGCTTTTCCCATCACTGATACACTCAATTCGTCCATTTAATAGCTCAAGAATTCTTTTAACAATGGACAGCCCCAGACCATTTCCTTCTGTTTTGTGAGACTCCTCGCACTGGTAAAAAGCATCAAAAATATGCGCTTGCTTTTCCGGATCTATGCCAATTCCTTCATCCTTAACTGACACGCATATACCATTTTCCATTTGCTTCCCTTTAATATGAATAACTTTTCCATCACCCGAATACTTAATAGCATTATCGATAATATTTATCCATATCTGGTTTAGCAAATCCGGATCACTCTTAATAGTCATTGAAGGAATATCCATGTCAAAATCTATATTCAGGTCAGGATACTTTTCCGTGAGTACGATAACGCTTTTCCTTATCTGCTCATCAACTCTCACTATTTCGTGCTTTGTTATCATTGCCTGATTTTCAAGTCTGGACATCCTAAGCATATTTTCGCAAAGCGTTGTCGCTCTTGATGCTTCATCATATATTAATCTGAGGTATTCTTTTTGCTCATCCCTGGGAATATCATCTTCAATAAGCATCTCTGCAAATCCCATCATTGAAGAAACCGGCGTTTTCATTTCATGCGATACATTGCTCACAAAGTCCTTACGCATATGATCCATTCCCGACAGCTCTTTTGCCATAAGATTGATATTCACCTTTAATTCATCAAGCTCATGGAGATATTCTGCCTTTAAGCCTTCCCGGTCTTTTCTTTCGACTCTGGCCTCAAAATCACCTTTTGAAATGCGCTGTACTACTTTTCCCATTTCTTCCAGTGGTTTTACAAAATATGATGTGCCCAAATATAAAGCGCCGCCTCCAATGCCCATTGTCAGACAGCATACCGCAAGGCACATTATGCCCACAATCATCAGGTTGTATTCTCCATGGTAAAAAAGTGCTGTGAAAATCATCACTATTATTGCAGAAACCACACATGATATGCACAATGTCATAATAGACATAAAAGAAAAATATGTCCGCAGACTCACAAGATACTTTCTTTTATTGTTCATAATTCAGGCCTCTTTCCTGTTGTTTATAACAGCTTTATATCCAAGTCCCCTTACGGTTTCTATATCAAATTCAGTGCCTTCACCAATCTTTTTCCTAATCTTCTTTATATGAGCATCTACATTTCTCTCATCAGAGTCAGAATCCACGCCCCATATTTCTTCCAGAAGCTCAGTTCTGGTGAAAATTTTTCCCGGATTGTTAAGAAGCTTAAATAATAGATAAAACTCTTTTGGCGGAAGCTCATAGGATTCTCCATTAATTGTCATGGTGAGCGATTCATAATCCAGCTCTGTATTTCCTATCGTTACCTTCTTTTCATTTTCCAGCTGAGCACGTCTTAAAAGAGCCTGTATTCTAAGAACCATTTCCTTGAGGTTAATGGGCTTGATCATGTAATCGTCCGTTCCAGCTGAAAAGGCTTTTTCCATATCTTCAATCTGATCCTTGGCAGTAATAATAAGAATTGGCAAAAAATAGCTCGTTCCGCGTAAGAGCCTGATTAACTCATACCCATTCATCCTCGGCATCATAATATCCGTCACAATAAGGTCGATGTGCTCTTTATCCATGATTTCGATTGCCTCTTCGCCATCAAATGCAGGAAAAGTAAGGTATTCCTCTCTGTTTAGCTTGGTGCATATCATTTTGTTCAAAGACTTATCATCTTCTACCACAAGAATTCTAAACATTACACTACCTCCAATATAAAACATGGTAATACTTCTATATGACCTGAATATGACTTTTTTCTAAAAAAATAATGCATCATACGGATGAATTAGCAAGAAGAATTGCTTGAATGAAAAGAATAACCCTACTATTTTTGCAGTATAAAGATCTTATTGCTGCATGATAGTAGGGTTTTGTTTGAAATAAACATTAAAATCCAATATTCATCTTAAATGTATTTTTAACCCTTAAAAACTGGAATTGTCTCGTGTCTACAAAACATCCAGGCTGTCTTCATTCAGTAAGAAATCAAATATTCCTATAACGGTTATGCCTTGATCATTTCTCCACACTGGTGTATTTGTACTAGTAATAATTATCTTCTTAAAAGAATCAGGTATTTTTACTAGTGATGCTTGTTCTTGTTCAATCTTTTCCTGATTTGGCAGAGCATATGCAGACTGAATATAATATCTCTTACTGCCTTGGTTAACCACAAAATCAACTTCTAATTGCTTGCGTACTTTTTTCCCGTCTTCATCAATTCTAATTTCAACTACACCAACATCCACTTTATAGCCTCTATATATCAATTCATTGTATATAGCATTCTCCATCAAATGCGTCTCTTCATATTGACGAAAATTTAAAAGAGCATTCCTTAATCCCAAATCTGTATAATAGTATTTTGATGGAGTACCTATATATTTACGGCCTTTAATATCATACCTTTCGCCCTTTTGTATAACAAAACTTTCCATGCCTGCAGAATCTCGAATGTCATATCTTTCAACATATCCCTAATACAAATTAAAAAGTAGATATGATTTACCGCATCTTCTGATTCCGGTAATAACCTTAACCAATCCATTGTTTCTTTTACTTATAAGTTGTTTTAAATATTTATCTCTCTTTATCTCCATAAGGAAACCCCTTTTTTGTTTTTTTGGTACAATCACCGTTTTTCTAAAGTATTGTATGGGTAAATCTTCTTTTCAAGCTGTATTTTAGAAAAACGGTAATTGTACCATCTTTTTAATATGAATATGTTTCTCGTAGCTCTTTGTTAGCTTGATCAGTTTCAGACTCATACTTTTTCTCTCCTCAATATTTACGGTGTTAAGTTGCAATCAGAGATGTCTAAGTTGCAAAAAACGTTAACTCTGTCACTACTCAATATGTCTTGCTATCATTTTTAGATTTTCAATGATAGTTATATGCTGAGGACAAACGCCCTCACACTGACCACAGGCTATGCAATCTGCTGCCTTTCCTCCTCCATTCTCTAAAAGTTGCGGATAGTCTTCATATTTCACTGACCATTCCTTTTCTTCAAGGTCATCAAAGGTGTTTTCGTTGTACATCTTGAAATATTTCGGAATTGAAATTTTCATAGGGCAACCCGAAGTGCAGTAGGAACAACCGGTACAGGGAATGGCAAGCTTACTTATTAGCTTTTCTCCGGCTTTTAAACACAACTTCTTTTCATCCTCTGAAAGAGCTTTAAAATTCTCCATGTAAGAGGTATTATCCTCCATCTGCGCTATACTGCTCATTCCGGAAAGGACAACCATTACATTGTCCAGACTTGCAACAAATCGTATCGCCCAGCTTGGAATTGACATCGCAGGATCTTTTTCCTTAAAGAGCATTTCTATATCCTGCGGTAGATTAGCAAGGGTTCCTCCCCTTACCGGTTCCATTACAGTTACAGGTTTTCCATGTTTCACAGCTACTTCATAACACGCCCGTGACTGAACCCACTCACTATTCCAATCCAGGTAATTGATCATCAACTGTACAAACTCCATCTCGGGATGTTTTGTCAGAATCTCATCTAATAGCTCAGGAGTATCATGAAAAGAGAATCCAGCATGCTTTACAAGTCCAGCCCTCTTTTTTTCAAGAAGCCAGTTAAAACAATCCAACTTTTCATATATTTCCAGTAGTTCTTCATCTATTCCATGGATAAGGTAATAGTCAAAAAAACTTGCTCCAGTCTTTCTGAGCTGCTCATTAAAAATCCTATTTCTGTCCTCTTTGGTCTTTATATACTCGCCATGTAATTTGGTGGCAAGGGTAAAGCTGTTCCTTGGATATCTATCCACTAAAGCAGCCTTTACCACATTTTCACTGTTAAAATCATGGTACATCCAGGCAGTGTCAAAATAGGTAAAGCCTCTTTCCAAAAACATATCCACCATTTTGCAAACCTGCTCTACATCCACAGATGCTTCATCTGAAGGATTCAGCAAAGGCATTCGCATTAGCCCAAATCCAAGCCTCTTCTTTGGCTTAAAATCCATCATTGATTTTTCTCCTTTCAGATATCAAAAAATCCTAGTGTTTTTAGCATTGCAATTGCATTTTCGATATATTCATTATCAGTGATATGCCAATGAAATCCCAGTCTGTAAAGTGCCTTCAACGTAAACTTATTATCTACGTCATTTTCGATAATATTCTCATCGTTATCAGTTTTATAATTTACAAGTGGAGAAACAAAACGGTTGATACGCTCATCCATAAGAGCTTTATGCAGCCTTTCATTAAATTCCTTTTCGTCTACAATATCTAATCTCATGCCATTATCATTAAGCGCCTGCACCAGATCTCCCATTTCTATAGTATGGGAGTTATAGGCATGAAAAACAGTAAACTCACGATTGGTTCCTGCCAGCAGTACCGTAGCCTTTGCCACTTCATCAATAGGAGAAAATTCATCCTCTTCATCCATATCCTGCACAGGGAAGCACCCAAGTACCACGTAGGCCTTTAATGTATTCATAAAATTATTAGTGTTAAAGTTGATCTGGAACTCACCATCTTCATATCTGCTCATGAGATTACCCATTCGGATTATCTTAGCATTAAGTTCCTTCTCCTCTATAGCATCAAGAATGAGCTTTTCAGCCAGATACTTCGAATATACGTAGCCATTTGATTCTACCTGCTGTCCGATATCAAGGGCATCCTCTCTAAGCGTCGTCTCTCCGTTAGAACCGACATTCCTTTCGCCACATACTGAAACCGTAGATATATGCACCAGACGAATATCCTTTTTAAGGCACAAATCAACAAGGTTAGCTACTCCGTATACATTGACATTCTTAAGAAACTCCAGATCTGCAAAGTGTTTGACTGAAGCGGCACAGTTTATAAGTGTATTAATGTCGTATTCTTCAAGTTTCTGGATGCTCTGTGCATCCGTGATATCTCCTTCAATTGCAACTATTCTGTTTCCAAAGTAATCCTCATCCAGGTCATCGAAGTAGTAGAAGAAACATTCTCTAAGTCGTCTCATTGCTCCAATTTTACCACCACGAAGCAGACAGTAGACTTTCATAGTTCCGGAATCAATGAGCTGTCTTAGCACATGAATTCCCAAAAAGCCCGTAGCACCAGTCAAAAGAACTGTACCAAGCGCCTCGGTTTTTATATTATCTAAATACTGCGGTATGTTGTGGGAAAGGGCTTTTGCATACTCATTCACCGTTACACTTTCCTCATTCGTCTGATCTGTTTGATTTTGAACAGTTTCTTCATTCCACTGATCCTTAATCTTTGAGAAAAGATGCTCAGAAAGCTGTCTTGGTGTTGGTTTATTAAATATATCCTGATACACTACAGGATAATCTTTGACCATTATGGCCATCATTACCTTGGCCGCCAAAAGAGACGTTCCACCATATTCAAAGAAATTATCATCCAAATGGAAATCATCTTTTTTCAATGTCTTTCTGAATATCTCCAGAATCTGTTCTGTCAGCGCCTCCAGTTGCTTCGATCCTTCAAATGCTACTGCAGCTTCTTTTGGCCCCTGAGAATCTGTAACGGTATCCGGAATATCTTTTTTCTCAACTAATTCTTGTTCTGCCCGGAATTCTTTTACCTCGCTAAGAGAAAGCACATCTTCAACTGTTCTGCAGGTTAATAGTCCTTGGATCACCTCTTCCATCAGCTTATAAAAGCGCTCCATCGTGGTCTTGCCATACATCTCTGTATCATACTCAAATTCATAGACCACCTTATCATCCTTAAGATTTATATCAAGTCCAAATGGCGACTTTGCTTTGAAAGCTCCTAGTCCGAGTTCCTTCTCTTTGGCCTCTTTTCCTCCAATAAGGATAGCATCATCTGTCTGGTCTCCCTGATATGCGAAAAGCACATCAGAACTAAGTCCATAGGTGCTGCATACCTCAGCAAAACTGAATATATCGCAGGACATGGCATTTAACAACATATTCTGGCATTCACCTACTGCATGAGATATATCCATCTGAGGTGAAGGATTTACCAATACCGGAATGGTCTTTACAAACATTCCGATACTACGGTTTAGCCTGCTGTCATTTCGGCCATTATAAATTGAGGCAAATACTGCATTCTCAGAACCAGTACATACTTTCAGCGAAAGTCCCATAGCCATGGTAAAGAACGCATTTAGACCCAAACGGTTCTTCTCACAGAACGCTCTGATATCATTTGCCGAAATCCTTCCTGTCAAAACGAAGTTTCCATCATCATCTGTTGCAGTTGCTTTTTCTGTTGGAGGAAGAGTAACTTTTTTGCAGTTGCCAAAAATTCTATCATGCCACTCTTTTGCTTTTTCAAATTTGTCAGAATTTCTTCTCTTCTTCTCAGCAATAGCTGCCTCATATCCTGTATACTGCTCTGCTTCAACATTTTCGCCCAAATATGCCCTGTTGATGTCTTTCATAAAAATACTTAAAGATTCACCGTCACTTATAATGTGATGGGTATCAATGAAAAGGTATTTACCCTCATTGGAAGCAAACAACCCGATTCTGCAAAGAGGCTCTCCCAAAGTCAGATCAAATGGTCTGATCAGTTCCTCATCAGAAGGCAAAACAGTTCCCTCAGAAATTTCCACCTTTATTTCATCACTTCTTACAGCAAATACTTCTCCTTCTTCATTCACCATAAGAGTCATAGACAGATATGGGTGAGCTTTCAATGTCTTTTCTATTGCCAGACGGAGCCTGTTCATATCTATTTCCGGAGAAAGCTCATAAAGGATCGGTATATTATAGATAGTAGAATCTTTGTAATGGATGCTCTCAACAAATATTCCCATCTGAGTCATAGAAAGCGGATACTCTTTTCTTAGTTCAAACTCTTCACCCTCTTCCTTAGTCTCCAGAAGCTTTTCTATGTCAATAATTGTTTTGGTTTCAAACAGTTCGGCGATGGTCACATTCTTGCCAAACTCCCCTGCCAGCATTGTGCATAGTCTTATACATCCAAGAGATGAAAGACCTGCAGCAAAAAGATCTGTAGTGATTCCAACAGGAACTTCACCTATTATCTTCTTTATAATCTCTAGAATAGCCTTCTGGCACTCAGTCTCAGGAAGCACAACCTTTTCCTCTTCCTTTCCAGGATCAGGCAGAGCTTTCTTATCAATCTTGCCATTTGCAGTAAGAGGCATCTCCTCCAGCTGTACAAAAGCCTGTGGAACCATATAAGCAGTAAGCTGAGATGAAAGATGTGCCTTGAGAGCATCAATGTCAATTTCATTGTCAGCAGTGAAATATGCAGCCAGATACTCAGTCTCTTTCTTTAAAACAATAACGATAGCAGATCTGATACCGGGATATGAACCTATTACGCTCTCTATCTCGCCAAGTTCAACTCTAAGCCCTCTTAGCTTGACCTGGTTGTCAATTCGTCCATGATACTCGATGTCACCATTTTCCTTGATTCGCACAAGATCGCCGCTTCGATATGCAGGCATATCAAATAACCTAATAAAACACTTTTGAGTAAGATCATCCCTTCCAATGTAGCCTCGTCCTACGCCGTCGCCGATTATCACCATTTCACCCAGAGCACCAAGTCCCTGAAGCCGGCCCTCCCTGTCGATGGTGGCAACGTGAACATTTACATTAGGTATTCCAATCGTAATGTTCTCTGTATCCTCAACAACCTGCATGGTGCAACTTATGGTTGCCTCAGTAGGCCCATATCCATTCATTATGCATATATCAGGATTTATATCTTTTAGCTTGCCAAAAAGAGCAGGTGGAAATGCCTCAGCCCCCATATCCACACTCTTTAGACCTTTTACCGCATCTGTAAAGGCATCCGTAAACTCACCCATGTCCAGCATATTCATCAGATAGCTCGGTGTGCAGCTCATAACATCAACATGGTTATCAGTCATAAGCTTTCCAAGCAGAACAGGATTCATTATATCTTCATGAGTTGCAAGTACCACCGTCATGCCATTGGCAAGTGGAACAAACTCCTCCATTATAGAGAAGTCAAAAGTAAGTGCTGCTATTGCAAGGCTTACGTGTCCTCTCCTTGTATAGCCCAAAATCTCGTGGTTTTTCTCATTATCATCAACGAAATTCACAAGGTTTTTATTGGTGAGCATAACCCCTTTTGGTTTTCCTGTTGAACCGGAGGTATAAATGACATAGGCAAGTGCCTCATAAGGAACAGTTTCGTTAAGGTCTTCTTTTTCGCCCTCTTTTACTGCATCTTCAACGCAGATAAGTTCGACTCCGCTTTCAGCCAGGACATCAAACATCTCTTTGCGTTTTTCCAGGATTTCTCTCTTTGTCACTAAAAGTTTTGCCCCTGAATCTTCGAGAATAAAGCGTATTCTCTCCTCAGGGTACTCAGGATCTATCGGAAGAAATGCTCCGCCGCTTTTAAGTACGCCCTGCCTCATGACGTAGGCATAGCTGTCCCTGTCAGGCATTACAGCAACAATGCTCTCCGCTTTCGCGCCCTTGCTCCTTAATATAAATCCAAGAGCATTTGCTTCCTCATTTAGTTCTTTGTAGGAAAGCGTCCTGTCTTTGGCAACAAGAGCCTTCCTGTCAGGATTCTTATGTGCGGCATCCTGAAGAAGCCGATAAGCAGGTCTTTCCTTTACAGGAAAATCGCTATCATGAAGAATCTTTATCTTCTCTTCATCAGCCTTGGTGGTAAGGCATACATCGCCCAGACGTTCTTTATTCATGAGCTCATGGGTGATATTATCCATCATGTGAACAAGGCCCTCTATTGTAAACTTAGAGAAAAGAGTCGGATCGTACTCAAGCTCATAAACAACCTTTGATCCATCAAGGCTTACATCTATACCTATACCAGTCCTTGCCCTTGAAAGTCCCGGCATTTCTAGCTCGGCAAGTTCTCCGCCGATCATTGTTCCATGCTCGTACTCTCCCTGATAGGCAAACATGATGTCAGCCTTGATATCATAAGCATTCCTTATCTCAGCAAAGCTGTATATATCGTTAGCCATTGCAGACAGAAGATATTTCTGACATTCCTTTACGGCATCAGAAATCTTTTTTTCCGGAGCGCATTCCAAATATACCGGCAGGGTCTTTACCAGCATGGATACACTATCTGAAAGCCTTCCATCACTTCGGCCGTTATAGATTGTAGTAAATATGGCATTTTCAGATGCTGTATAGGACTTAAGTGCAAGGCCAAAAGCAGTCGTAAAGAAAGCATTAAGGGTACAGGAATTATCAAGACAGAACTGTCTTATCAGCGCTCCATCAGTTTCTGCTATGAGCTTTGAAAAACCTATATGCCCATTTTCTTCTTTACCATCTTTTACCGGAAGTGTTTCTCCCCCGCAGCCTGCAAAGTAACTGTCGTACCAGGCTTTTGCTTTTGTCAGGCGCTCGCTTTCCCTTGCAGCTGCTTCATCCAGTGCAAACTCATATCCTGTATATTTCTCTTTTGCTATTTCCTCACCTGCATAAGCTCTATCAATGTCTCTTTTTAAAATATCAAGAGATCCGCCATCGCTTACGATGTGATGAGTATCCAGAAAGAAATAATTACCATTTTTAGTTTCATAAATCTCTGCGCGGAAAAGAACTTCTCCCGTATCAAGGAAAAATGGCCTTACAAGCTCATCTTCGGTTGGAAGGGTATCTGTCTTAAATACTGGAGTCTCAAAGTCATGATCATCCCTTCTTCTTGCGTGTACAATTCCATCCTTGTCACTTACAGGTTCCATGAAAAGATATGGATGGGCTGCTACAGCTTTTTCAATGGCTTTAGCAAGTTTTTCGCAGTCCACACTGTCCCCTAGTTTATGAAGCTCCGGGATGTTATAGGTGGTAGAACCCGGGTAGCGCATACATTCAATGTATATACCTGTCTGGGTCATTGAAAGCGGATACTCTTCTCTGAGTTCATACTCTTTCTCTTCATCCGCATTTCTCAGGATACTGTCTATAGCTTTGACAGTACTGTTCTCAAATGCATCCGATACTTTAAGGGTTCTTCCAAAGCGCTCTGACAAAAGGGCGCACAGCCTGATGCATCCTACAGATGACAGACCAAAGGAAAACAGAT
>JAZRKG010000130.1:0-4933 GCA_045646185.1 Butyrivibrio sp. | reverse complement strand
AATTGGTAAGTTCGCAATTGTCGGAGCTGCATCTGTTGTTACCCATGATGTAGGAGACTATGAAGTTGTAGTAGGCAGTCCGGCAAGAGTGATCAAGACATTGGATGCTGAGAAGTTTAAAGAGGCTGTGAATGAGTAAGCATAAAATGGTAAATGGCAAGTTTCCTAAGAGGCTTAAAAGGGGAGTGCTATCAGAGGATGGTATTCCTCATGTGAAGATGGAGAAAAATAATTTCAATTATCGTGGCAGTTGTCTGTAATGAACTTTAAAAATGATTTAGCGGCCTTTGAGGCATTGGTGGACAGAAAGAATCCATAAGGCAGGGAATATTCTTCGACATATGGTATAAGGACACTTCTCGGATGAAAATTTTTCCAACATGAAGGTATGACAATTGGTTTATATTTGTGTATGCTGTCAATGATTATGGAAGTAGAATAAATCGGAGCCTCTTCTACGGTGATATCATTGTTTCGCAATATATTTGTGACTGCATCACAAGCCTTAGATACGCCAGAATGTATATTTGTTACAACATAATTTCTAAGATCAGTATGAGTAATTATGTTGAGTTTACTAAGCTCTGAATCTTCTGGTACAAGAATTGAGAGGTTTGAATATGTTATTTGATGAAAGGTAAAGTTCTTTTGCCAAAGAGGTTCATCAAAATAAATACCTTCTATCAAATCGGTTTCAGTGCGTATATCGGTGCCATTTTCATTAAAAGAATAGGAAGAGAGCGACGCACTTTCATTTTTTGCTATAAACAAAGGCCAGTAGTCAAAAAGCAGTGAAGGCATATGAAACTGGTTGCTGCCAAACACGATTGAGTTTTGTTTATTAGTAGAATATGTTGACAGATGAGACCTGATATCATTGCTCCTCTGTATTAAGGCTTTACTTTCAAAAAGCAGATATTCACCTGCCGGAGTGAGAGTAACGCCTTTTTTAGTTCTATCGAATAGTTTCACGTTTAAGTCCGATTCCAAATGGTTTATCTGCTGTATAACTGCGCTTGGGGATATGAAGTTTTCCTCTGCAACTTTAGAAAAAGAGCCAAGTTCAGAAGCTCTTATAAATGTATCTAAATTGTGATTATACATAGACACCTCCAGATGATATAAGTTTTTCCTTATAACATTATAAGCAATAGAAACTTCAAAAACAATATCTGTGACTTTATTATTAAGACAGAAACAAGGAAACAAACATTTTTTGAAATCGTAAGGAGGTAAATAAGATGTCAGAAAAAGTGTTTACAGTTGATAGTAAAATTAAGGTTGAGTCTATCAGATTTAAGAACAGATATGGAATTGAAGTTGCAGGAGATTTATATCTTCCTGAAAATTATGAAACAAGAAAGAATCCTGCCATTGCCGTTTCAGGACCTTTTGGTGGAGTAAAGGAGCAGGCTTCGGGATTATATGCACATGAGATGGCAAAAAGAGGAATTGTTGCAGTTGCTTTTGATCAGTCTTTTACAGGTGAGAGTGGTGGAGAAGTAAGGAATGTAGCTTCCCCTGAAATCTTCACAGAGGATTTTAGTGCAGCTGTTGATTATCTTGGATTGCTTGACTATGTAGACAGAAACAGAATTGGTCTTATAGGAATCTGTGGTCTTACAGGTATGGCTCTCACAGCTGCATCAGGTGATTCAAGAATTAAGGCTGTGGCAACTGTTTCGATGTATGATATGTCACGTAGTATCTCAAGAGGCTATAGAGATAGCTACACTACAGAACAGAGAAATCAGATACGAGATTTTGTAAGTAATCAGAGATGGGTAGATGCCGAAAAGGGTGAGTACAAATACGGACCTCATGAGATCTCTTTTGATCCTGAGGGCAACATGATGACTGAACTTGGAGGACTTCCTAGTATCCCGGAAGAAATGGTTCCACAGATGGGACCTGTTGTTGAAGCATTCTATAATTATTATGTTAAGAGGGCATACCATGAAAACTCAATTAATTCTACAGGATGCTGGACTCAGACAACACCTATGTCATTTTTTGAATTTGATTTGATGTCTCATATTGATGAGATTGCGCCTCGTGCTGTTATGCTGGTTGCAGGAGAAAATGCGCATTCAAGATACTATTCTGAGGATGTATATGAAAAACTTAACAATCCGAAGGAACTGGTAATTGTTACAAATGCTGATCACGTTGACTTATATGACCAGTTAGATAAAATTCCTTTTGACAAGATACAGGGATTCTTTGAGGAGAATTTAAAATAATGAAAATCCTTATTTTAAACGGAAGCCCAAGAACTAATGGAAATACAGATGCAATGATTAGCGCCTTCCAGGAAGGCGCTAAAAATGCAGGACATGAAATAAAAAGGTTCGATGTTTGTAAAATGAATATAAAAGGATGCCTGGCATGTGAGTATTGTCATACAAAAGAATTCAGGCATTGCATTCAAAAGGATGATATGACGGAAATATATTCTGCGCTAGATGAGGCAGAAATGCTGGTTTTGGCATCGCCTATTTATTATCATAGCTTATCAGGTCAATTACAAACGGTTATTAATCGAATATATTCGCTTGGGTATCCTAAAAAACTAAAGAAGGCAATGCTCTTTCTGAGTTCTGGAGACAAAGGTGTGTATGATGGAGCCAAGTTTATATATCAAAATTCCTTTATAGGCTTTCTTCACTTGGAGGATATGGGAATTTATACGGCTGCGGGCGATGAGAATAAGTCTAAAGAATTGCTGGATACTTTAAAAAAAGTCGGAGAGAATTTAATGGAACCTAATGAAAAAAACATTCCCAAACTTGTCATTAAAGCTGGAAATATTACATTAAAAGCTGATTTGAATACTACAATAGCTGCAAGAAATTTTATGAACAGGTTGCCTTTATCTGTAAAAGGCTTTGATTCGGGTGTGGATTTCTGCTGTCAACTGGAAAGTGGTGTTGTGGATGAGTCAGAAATGCAGTATGGTTGGAAAAATGGTGATATAAACCTGTCAGATGGTTGGTTTGCTATACTTTATGGTGGCGAAGAACAATCAAAAAGCTACCATCAAATGATTATTGCTCATCTGGATGAGGAAAGTAAAAAATTGATAAAGGAGCTTCCAAAAAATACATCCTTTGAGCTGAGCCTAGAAGAGCCTTATAGTAATCATGATATATAAGGAATAGGCAAAGCTAGCTTTATACTGATATTCACGGTCTATAAGCTTTACGATATGATCTGTTTTTATAATGGGCTTCTATGATATGTGTGATTAGAGAGTCAATCATGCATTATAGAAATCAGAATGTTCCTTTCATGTATGTTCGTCCCCACTAACAGACTGAGTCGATAACAGGCTTTAGCGAAATACCACGTTCTGTAAGTGAATATTCAGTTTTAGGTGGATATGCAGCAAAGCTTGGTAGAGGAGCTTTGTAATAAGAAGTAACTTTAAAACTGAATATTATTGAGGCTGTCAGGGAGATCGCTGGATTGGTCGCTGAAATATGCGTTAAAAGACTTACAAATGAGTGACGTCTGTCAGCCAAGAGTTTGTGAAGAGAGTCGTATTTACCACGGGTCAACGCAGATTAAGCGTAAGACGTTGATACCAGATTAAAAAGGGCCTGCAAAACGGAAGCTAACCTAAGATATGTTTTTACGTATCAGAAGGTATATTTAGCAGTAGTTTTGCAGAGCTCTTTTTCTTTTTGCGCTTTTTTCGGTTTGCTTCCGTTTTGGAAGGCATCGGAAAGGGTGCAGTAATGAAAAAAGCAATTGATAAAACAACTATCGGTGGAAGGATTAAAGCAAAGAGAGTTGAAGCAAGACTTTCGCAGGAAAAGCTATCTGAACTGCTGATGATTAAGCAGAACACATTATCCAAGTATGAAAGTGGTGATCATGATGTTCCTACAGATGTCTTATCTATGGTTGCAAAGCTTCTTAATACAACACCGTCTTACCTGGTATGGGGAAGTGCAGAGGAAGAAGGGTGGCTTTCAGAACTTAATATCATTGCCGGTAGCATTAAGAATCCTGCTATAAGAGAAGCAGCATTAAAACAAATGTTGGCTCTGGCTCAGATGGATGCACAGCTTAAGTAAATATCCCAAAACGGGATGGAATTATCCCAACAGGGGTAGGGGAATAAGTTCCTGCAGACAGTAACATATAACCATAACAAACAAGCAAGCCGGCTTGCTTTAGTATGCGAAAAGGAGTGATTCTTATGGCTGCTAAAGCGAAAGATACAGATTTAATGAAGACCTATCGGACTGCTGATTCCGAGGAAAGATTTTCCATTATGATGGAAAATTACGCTGTGTTTCCTAAGGTGATCAAGAAAGCCCAGAAAAAAACAGAATATAAGATTGAGCTCCAGGGAACTGATGAAGATGAGATTTTTAAAGGGCTAAACAACTATTTCCGAAAACTGGCGGAGAAGCAGATCCGTATAGCTTTTGATCAGGCAGAAAAAGAGGTCCAGGACCTGCATCAGCGTACTAAGGAAGGAATCCAGACCGCAAGGCTCAATGGTAAACAAATTGGTCAGCGCAAAGGAAACAAGCTCAAAATTAAAAAAGCGGCTCCAGCGAAGGAAATAATCTTGAAGCATAGCAAGTCATTTAATGGCACACTTTCAGATATTGAGTGCATCAAGCTCACAGGGCTTAGCAAGAATACATATTATAAGTACAAGGCAGAGTTGAAGGGAGACATAGACTGATAAATATGAAAATTAAAGAGTACTTGGAAGAATTAGTAGCAACTCCCTATACCATAATTGATAGGGAATATATCGGAACCAAAAAAATGATAAATAGGGTAATTGGTCAGCAGAAAAGAAGAGAGGCTGTGAATGAGTAAGCATAAAATGGTAAATGGCAAGTTTCCTAAGAGGCTTAAAAGGGGAGTGCTATCAGAGGATGGTATTCCTCATGTGAAGATGGAGAAA
>JAZRKG010000129.1:0-9259 GCA_045646185.1 Butyrivibrio sp. | reverse complement strand
CTTTCCCTTTCAGTCTATGAAGCTGTTAAGGCCCATATTGAAGGACAGTATGAGGGACTTCTTCTTGGAACTGGTATAAGCTCTCTTGGGGAAAATAAGGAGATGCTCTATAACTGCTACCAGGAGAGCGTATTGGCGCTTAACTCAGGCTCAGAGATGGATAAGGCCTCTCAGGAGCTGAATGAGAGCTATTGCAGCTACTATGGCGGAAATGAATTTGGCAGGGCAATTTCTTATAATAAGACCTTTGAGGAAAATGTGCATAAAGCAATTCTTCAGGGCAGTAAGGATGATGCGTATTTAATAACAGATGAATTCATTAAATACCTGCAGCAGCAAAAGCTGGCCAGAGAGGAAAATGTCATATTCCTGATTCAGTATGTAAACGCCATTGTTCTTGGCGTCAAGGAGCACAACATTGATCCGGATAGTGTATTTAAGGAAACAGTAATCAGGATAT
This sequence comes from Butyrivibrio sp., assembly GCA_045646185.1. Classification (GTDB taxonomy): domain Bacteria; phylum Bacillota; class Clostridia; order Lachnospirales; family Lachnospiraceae; genus Butyrivibrio. The sequence continues at coordinate 8,799 of JAZRKG010000129.1, read as the reverse complement.
ATCAGAGTGTTATGCAGTATTATGATCTTTCACGAATCAGGCGTTATATAAAGGCTGTTATGATAGATCCTGTTATTGAAAAAGTTGGCACTATGACTGCATCTTCTTCAAAACAGATCATGGATGGAATAATGAAGCTTATTGATGAGAGACAGGGAGATATTACTCTGACAGAATGCGCAGAAGCCCTTGGATATCATCCCACCTATTTGTGGAAAGTGCTTAAACAGGAAAAGGACATGTCCTTTACGGATTATGTTGAGGAGTATAAGGTCAATCTCGCTAAAAAGCTGCTCAAAGAAACTGATCTGACGGTTACACAGATTGCTGCGAAGTTAAATTATACCAACGCTCAGAACTTTATCAGATTCTTTAGTAAAAAAGAGGGAACTACTCCCGGTAAATATCGCCAGTCTGTTTGTTAAAATGATATATATATCTTTAAATAGCGTTTGTAATTTGTAAATACGATGATTATCATATAGCGGTTGAAACCTTAAAAGTGCCTAGAAATAGGCACTTTTTTGATGTAAATAAAATGATTATAGACGTTATAAAGCACTAAACTGTAAAATTGCACTATAAGATATTAAGTTCGAGAAAGATATTATACATTTTGACGAACGGGGGATGTTTGATAACAATAGTTTTTCTATTGTATTCGTGAATTTGTATATTTTTCTCAGAAGGAGAAGGTATGGCAAAAAAGGAAAAGTACGTAGACATTACTACTACTACCGGAAAAGTTGTGCGTCAAAGAGTAGTGCCTCTAGGGACATACATGGTGCAGCACAAATGGCTGTATATCTTACTTTTACCGGGTCTCATCTATTTTATCATGTTCCGTTATGTTCCAATGGCCGGACTGATAATCGCATTCAAAAACTATTCACCATTTTTAGGATTGTGGGATAGTCCATGGGTAGGTTTTGATAACTTCGTCAAATTCTTTTCTAATAATGATTTTGGAATGTTATTAAAGAACACCCTTGGAATTTCTCTGTTGCAGCTGGCATTTTATTTCCCTGCACCAATTATTCTGTCTCTTTTATTAAATGAGATAAGACATAGCTGGTATAAGAGAACAATTCAGACTTTCATCTATATACCACACTTTGTATCCTGGGTTATTGTAGCATCCTTGTCCTATCAGCTCTTTAGTACAGAAGATGGTCTTATCAATATGGCTATCAAGGCTACAGGAGCAAGCGCAATCCCGATTCTTTCTTCAGCAAAATACTTCTGGGGACTGATCGTTGGACAGGATATCTGGAAGGAAACAGGTTACGGCACAATCATTTATCTGGCAGCCCTTGCAGGTGTTGACCAGGAAATGTACGAAGCAGCCAGAGTTGATGGCGCAGGCAGATGGAAGATGATGTGGTATATAACACTTCCTGCAATCAAGAGTACAATCATTATTCTTCTTATTATGAGAGTTGGTTCACTTCTTAATACAGGCTATGAGCAGATATTCCTTATGAGAAACGACCTTAATATTTCTGCTTCAGAAGTGTTTGATACATATGTATATACCAAAGGTATTATCAATGCCCAATATTCATTCTCCACGGCGGTTGGTTTGTTTAAATCCATTGTTGGTATGATCATGGTTCTTGGATCAAACTGGATTGCCAAGAAGACCGGCGAGTCAGGAATTTATTAAGGAGGAATGAAGAATGGCACAGACTAGTATAACCAAAGCAGTTAAACGTGACAGCCACGGCGTCAAGATGAGCCTTGGATATCGTATAACTGACGTAATCATATATACACTTATGGGCGTTGTTGGTGCAATTACACTTCTTCCATTCCTGTATGTAGTAGCAGGTTCTTTTGCAACAGATAAAGAGCTTACTGAAAGAGCTTTTTTCATAATTCCTCACGTATGGTCCTTAAACGCATACAAATATTCTATTAACGAAGGAAACATCCTTATGGGATTGTGGAACTCAATTAAGCTTACAGTTCTTGGAACAGTAGTAAACATGGTGCTCTCAGCATCCTTTGCTTATCCTCTTTCCAAGAAGCATTTTAGAGGAAGAAATTTATTCCTGAACATGGTTATTATCACAATGCTGTTTTCAGGTGGTCTTATTCCTACATTTATGGTAATCAAGGCTTACGGCTTATATGATTCATATTGGGCACTTATTCTTATGGGAGCTATCAGTCCTTTCAATATGATCATTATTAAGAACTTTTTCCAGGAGCTGCCTGCTGAGCTTGAAGAAGCAGCACTTATGGACGGCGCCAGCGAGCTGAAGATCTTTTTACAGATCGTATTACCACTTTCAAAACCGGTTCTTGCTTCAATAGCTCTTTTCTATGGAGTAGGTCACTGGAATGATTACTTTAGTGCAATGATCTATCTGCAGACACCAACCAAGTACACTATTCAGATCATGCTTCGTAACATTATTCTTAAGGCTAGTACAATTTCAGATCTGGTACTTGATTACTATGATTCTAATGGTGTTCCGCCAGATAAGGCTGTAAAAATGGCTACAACAGTAATAGCAACAGTTCCAATACTTATTGTTTATCCTTTCGTACAGAAGTACTTTACAAAGGGTGTTATGGTTGGAGCAGTAAAGGGTTAATCAAAAAACTATATAATGACATGTGCCTTTCCAAACAGGGAGGTTCACATATATTTATGAAAAAGGTTTTCATTAAAAGGAGGGTAACAAAATGAAGTTACAGAAATTGAAAAGATTCGCGGCAGCATCTCTTTGTGCAGTAATGGTAGTTGGCTCAATGACAGCTTGTAGCTCATCATCAGGCACAACAACATCTACAGACACAACAACCACAACAACAGAGACAGCTCAGGGAACAACAAGCACAGAGACTACTGCAAGTGCAGAAGAGACAACACTTTCACCGGATGAATATCCAGAAGTTACATTCATGGCAATTGACTTTAACGCTGGTCTTTCAAACTCAGGTGACAAGGCAGAAGAGACCTTGCAGCTTATCAAGGATTATACTCAGACAAATATCGAGATTCAGTGGGTACAGAACGACGTACTTGAAGAGAAGGCAACACTTGCACTTGCTGATCCTAAGACAATGCCTATGATCATGACCTTTGGTGGTTCTGTAACAGGTACAGTAGTAAACGCTGCAAAGCAGGGCGCTTTCGTAGACCTTACACCTTACCTTGCAGATTCAACAAAGTATCCTAACCTTTCACAGCAGAATGCTGAAGTTGCTAAGTCACTTACAGTAGATGGCAAGCAGATCGGTGTATACCGTGCCCGTGTAATTGGTCGTTATGGCCTTTCATACAGACAGGACTGGGCTGATAAGCTTGGACTTGGCGTTCCTGAAACAGTTGATGATGTATATGAAATGCTGTATCAGTTCACATATGGCGATCCAGATGGAAACGGCGTAGATGACACAATTGGTATGGAAATGACATCTTACACAGGTGTATTTGATATCATTCAGACATGGTTTGGTGTTGGTAACGGATGGGCTGAAGTAGATGGAAACCTTGTTCCTGTATTTGAGCAGGAAGAGTATCTTGAAGCTCTTAACTGGATCAAGAAGTGCTATGATGAAGGTCTTATGCCATCTGACTGGGCTACACGTCCTACTGATTCATGGAGTAACGGATGTAAGACAGGTGAAAACGGTGTTTACATCGACGTTCTTGATGGTGGTCGTAGAATCTGGGATTACTTTGTAACAAACGAGATTCCTTCAGTTGTTGATGAGAACGAATATGCATCCATGAACCTTGTTGGAACAATCAATGGCAAGACACTTGCTACATCTGGTTACAACGGATTCTTCACATTATCAGCGTCTACATGTGATACAGAAGAGAAAATTGAAGCTGCACTTACATTCCTTGATAAGATGAATGATGAAGAAATGCTTGTCCTTGCTGACAACGGTGTCGAAGGCTACAACTACACAATTGATGAGAACGGCTACATCGTAAAGGTTGAAGATTCTGATAATCTTAAGGCTAACTATCAGGGACTTAACCAGCTTGTTGCTTACATCCCATCAACAGAAGCTTCAACAACAGTAGAAAAGACAGAGCGTCAGATTTATGAGGCACAGGTTAAGGCTGATAACGAAGCCTATGCAGTATTCAACCCAGCTCTTCCATACCTTGTAAATTCAGAGACATATTCATCTGATGGCGCAACCCTTGAGCAGATTATTACATCAGCTCGTACACAGTACATCTGTGGTGAAATTGATGAAGAGGGCCTGCGTGCAGCATGGCAGTCAGCTCTTGATCAGGGATATCAGAATATCATTGACGAAGTAAATGAGCAGTACCACGCACAGTAATCAGAATTAAGATTAATAAAAGGCATTGCTATTATGGCAGTGCCTTTTATCTTTGTAGAAAGAAGGAAAAGTATGGAAACAGGCAGTATAGCTTTGATGCGAATGGAAGATAGAGCTTTATCAGGAGTAGCATCCTTTGGCAGCTATTGGAAAAAAGGCAGCTTAAAGCCTCAGAGTCTTAGCTTTAAATTAACAAATAAAGACAAAAGCATACCGGTGCAGTCCAGAATCACGGCATACTGGCCAGACGGATCTGTTAAATGGGCATCTCACGCTGCAGCTACAGAGCTTATGGGAGCAAAATGCATGATAGAGGCAGACTATTCCAAAAAAGAAGAAGTCAACAGGAAAAGCATTTTGGTAAAAGAAACGGATAATGAATACGTAATATTATTTGATAATGGCGAATTAACCATAGAAAAAAACGGAAGAAGTGTCTTAAAAAATTATATTCGTGATGGAAAAAAAATAATAAACAGTGCCTGGTCGGAATTGACCTTGCAGCATAAAAAGGGCCATGAAGATGAAGCGGAATATTCTTGCAATAACGAAAACTATATTGGAAAAATAACAAATGTTGAAATAAAAGAATGTGGAAATATCAGGTGTGTGGTTAAAATAACAGGAATCCATGAAAGCAGGATTTCTTCTAATGAAAACATACCTTTTGTAATATATGTTGAATGCTATAATAACAGGCCGGAGCTGAGATTTACCTACACATTTCTGTGGGATGCAGATGAAAATGAAGATTTCTTAAAAGCTATTGGCCTTAGATTTGAAAGTGATGTTGAAGGCGATAATTACAACAGACATATAAGAATAAAGACCGATAATGGCTTCTTTCATGAAGAAATGGCAGAACTTTTATCCTGGCATCCAAGAGTTCCTAAGGAAACCTATCATGCACAGGCTTTAGGACAAAAGCTTACTCTTACTGAAACAGATGATGCTGATGCACTTAAAGCCTCCCGCGAAATGCCAATCTGGGGAGAGTATAGTCTGTGGCAGGATAGCAGCTCCCATTTTGTTATCAGGAAAAAAATAAGTAATGATAGTTGCTGCTATATCGAAGGACTTCATGGAAACAGAGCCCCTGGAGTCATGGCGTTTGGAGGAGAAAACTTTTCAGTAGCTGTTGCAGTTAAGGATTTCTGGCAAAAATACCCATCAAGCCTGAATGTTAAAAATCTTGATAAGGATAAAGCAATGTGTTCTATATGGCTGTGGTCTCCAGAGTCTGAGCCTATGGATTTCAGGCACTATACCACAACAGGTTATTCTCAGACCTACTATGAAGGCTTTGATGAATTTGGTGCAACGCCTTTTGGAATTGCCAATACCAGCGAGTTTATGATAAAGCCTTATGGAGAGATAATCCCAACAGAAAAAGAGCTGGATGACTTATATCTCGAAAGCCAGGCAAGAGCAGTATACGTGGCTTCTCCGGAGTATTATCATGATAATAAAGCCTTTGGTTACTGGAGCCTTCCAAAGAGAGAGACAGATAATCAGAAAAAGCTTGAAAATGAGCTTGATAAACTGGTGGATTTTTATATAAAAGAAGTGGATGTCAGAAACTGGTATGGCATGTTTAATTATGGAGATGTGATGCATACCTATGACGGTGAAAGACACAGCTGGCGCTATGATATGGGCGGCTACGCATGGCAGAATACAGAGCTTGTGCCGACACTATGGCTCTGGTATTTCTTTTTACGCTCAGGAAGAAGTGACGTATTTAATCTTGCTTCTGAAATGTCCAGACACTGCTCAGAAGTTGATACCTATCACTTTGGTCCGTTGAAGGGCCTTGGCTCAAGACACAACGTAAGACACTGGGGATGTCCGTGTAAAGAGGCAAGAATCGCCATGGCAGGTCACCACAGATTCCTTTACTACCTGACAGGTGATTACAGATTGGAAGACGTATTTGAGGATGTAAAGGATGCTGACTATTCAACGATTTACATGGATCCTTTAAGATTCTTTTTTGACAAAGAAAAGATGGTATATCCAACACATGCCCGTTCCGGTCCTGACTGGTCAAGTTATTGCTCCAACTGGATGACTCAGTGGGAGCGATTTAATGACAAGGAATATCTCTATAAAATAAAGACTGGTATTGAAGATTTAAAGAACACTTCCCTAAAGCTTGTATCAGGTTCTGATTTTGAATATGATCCTGAGTCTTCACACCTGAGATATATAGGAGACAGAGCAACAGGCGGCACCCACCTTGAAATCTGTCAGGGTGCAGAGCAGACCTGGCTTGAGCTTACAGACCTTTTGGAGGATGAAGAGTGGAACAAGATGCTTGCAGACTTTGGCTGCTTTTATCCGCTTTCTCACGAGGAGCAGTTCAGGCTTACAGATGGTAAGATTCAGCAAAGGCAGTTCACATTTCCATTTATGGCATCAGGCGTTATTGCTTATGGCGCAGACTATTACAACAATCATGACCTGGGCAAAAAAGTCTGGGAAATACTTGAAGGCTGTAAGAGTAAGGAATTTGGACAAAGCATATTAAAAACAACTGATATTGAAAATGCAGGAAATCAGAAGGTTCTGTCAGAAATGGCAGGAATATCAACAAATGTATGTGCTCAGTGGAGCCTTAATGCCATAGTAGCACTTGAATTTGTAAGAGAGGATTTAGACTGACGTGGATAGCAAAAAGAAAACTATATTTTTAATTGGCGATTCAACTGTTCAAAGCTATGGTCTGGAAAAAGAACCCCAGGCCGGCTGGGGACAGCTCCTTATGAGGCACTTTTGTAAAAATGGGTCTTATAGCATTATGCATCCTGATAATACCGGGTTTGAGCAGGTGGTCAGATACGAAAGTGAGAATCTCATAATTGATAACAGAGCCATGGCAGGAAGGTCTGCCAAAAGCTTTTTTGACGAGGGACGTACTGAGGATGCCCTTTTGGCTATGAGCGATGGTGATATAATGCTCATTCAATTTGCTCATAATGATGCCAATAAGGAAAAGCCTGAAAGGTACCTTACCACAGAGGATTACAAGAAAATGCTTCTGGAAAAATACATTGAGCCAGCGAGAAAAAAGGGAGTAACTCCGGTTTTGGTATCAGCTATTGCCATGAGAGAGTTTGATAATGAGGGTAACTGCAAAATCAGCTTTCCAGAGTACCGCAATGCCATGATGGAGCTTAGTGCTCTGGAAAAAATAGCCTTTATAGACCTGGGAGATCTGACAGCCAGATATAACACCAAAATTGGAATTGAAGGCTGTAAGAATATTTATTTATGGCTTCCAGCAGGTGCCTTTGACTCTTTTTATGAAGGCAGCACTGATGATGCGCATCTTCAATACAATGGAGCATTTGCCTATGCCAAAATTGTTTATGATGAACTTTTAAGGCAGAAGATTGTTTAAATACATGGTATACTAAATTAAGACAAAATATTTATGATTATGAGGGAATGCTTATGAAGTCACAATTATTATTAACACTGGATGACATTGAAGAAAGAGCGGTCTATTTTCACTGGGACAATGTCCCGGGAGCTTCTTTTTACGAAATTTCTTATAAAGACAGCGCCAGAAAAAGCGTAAGATATAAGATCCTTGATATTACCAGAGAAAGATTTTATTGTCTTAAAAAGGCAACCAACAGAGAATACTACATAAGAGTCAGAGCCTATGGCGCCAAAAAGGACAACGAGCGTCTGCTTATAGCTGAAGGACTTGAGACTACGCCTAAGTACTATTTTCCTAAAATGCAGAAGGAAGATATGAACAGAGGCCTAATTGCAGTAAAGACCGAAAACGGAATCTTTCTCTCCTGGAGATTCTTTAAAAGAGAGGCTGCAGGCTACAGTGCTACAGGCCTTACAGGAATAGATTTCAAGGTTTATAGAAATGATAAGGAAATTGCAGTAGTTACAGACAGCAGTAACTATCTGGACAAAGACGGTACAGATACAGATGTGTACGCAGTAGAGCCTGTAAAGGTTGGAAATGACGGCTCTGCAGAGCCTGTACGCGGCAATTACAGAGCAGATAAAAAATGTGAAAACGTCAAGGTCTGGAATTCTGGCAAAAACTTCCTGGAAATCGAGCTTAAAAGGCCTGAAGGCGGTGTGACACCAGCCGGAGAGTCCTACGAGTATCAGATAAATGATATGAGTCTTGGTGATGTGGATGGAGATGGAGACTATGAGTATATAGTTAAATGGGATCCTACAAATTCACAGGACGTAAGCATCAAAGGCTATACCGGACATTGCATCATTGACTGCTACAAGATTTCAGGGCAGCTTCTTTGGCGCCTTGATATGGGACCAAATATCAGAGCCGGAGCTCATTATACCCAGTTCATGGTTTATGATTTTGATGGTGATGGCAAGGCTGAAATGGCTGTAAAAACAGCACCTGGTACTATCATGACCAAGTTTGACAAGGACGGCGCTATTGTTAGTAAAGTCGGATCGTAGCCATGTCGTTCTGTG
>JAZRKG010000128.1:0-3733 GCA_045646185.1 Butyrivibrio sp. | reverse complement strand
ATCAAAACATCGTTATGTAAGAAATAGTAAATGATATTGATATCAGTTAACTGATTTTTCTTATCTAAATGACATTGGGGTGTTCCTTCTGCCACCTTCTTACCTTTATTTATAATGATTATTTTGTCCGCTGACTGAGCTTCTTCCATACATCCAGAACATTAGACTGATATACAACGCCGATGGACCTTCGGATATCCATATCTATCCTTTATCCTTTCGTTTTGCTATCTGATAAGTGGATGATATTCCAAAAAAGACTTAGGCAAAATAGAAATGTATGTAAGTTGTAATTTTGAGTGGGTAAGATGCAGAAATATGAAATTATGAACTACAGAAAACTGAAATAGTAAAGCCCTTTTGTCTAAGGCTGATTATTAAAATATTCTTAAAGGAAACTAAATTGTGAAATCGGTTTCCTATTTATAAACATTATATAAACTATGGCTTTTAGCACTTCATTTAGTTTGTGAGTATGCTAAAATATGATTTATACATTTAAGAAAAGACACAGGGAGAAAATGGGGGTTTAAGCTTGGGCTATAGTTACTCATTATATTACGCGGAAGCACATATAGCATGCATATTGGTTCTTCTGGTAATCCTTCATAGACTTATAAAATCAACAGATAAGCAATCAAGTCAGATAATACTGGCTAATATGATTGTCAGCACCATATTCTATTTTGCTGGTGAAATATTCTGGGTTCTGGTTGATTCTGATATAATCCAAAAAACTAAATATAATGTATATTTATCCAATGTGATTACTTATGTTTTGATAGGTATCACTTCATTTCTATGGTTTATGTACACGGAGAATCTTCAGAATAATAAGCACTTTATGACAATGAAATCTCAGGTAATTGTTTCATTGCCTGCAATCATAATGTCAATACTTATTGTTTTTGCCTACAAGTCTGATTACATTTTTTATGTAGATGATGACGGCCAGTTGCATAATGGTTCATTATATTTGATACTTATCCTTGTACCATTTGGATATATGGTGGCATCTTCTTTTAGAGCTTTTTACAGAGCCAGTAGGAAAGATTTATATGCCAATCGAGAGGTATATCTGGCAATTGGCATGTTTCCGTTATTTCCGATGGTACTTGGAGTGGCACAGGCTATTTTCTGGAGAATACCGCTTTTATGCTATGGAGCGACCCTATCAATACTGTATGTTTATCTTTCATCAGTAGAAAATATGATTTCCATAGATCCACTTACTCAGCTCAATAATAGAACACAGCTTAGAAAGTATCTTATAAATAAGTTAAAAAATCTTGATCCAACCTTGATGTTATTTGTTGTTATTGTAGATATTGATGGCCTTAGTTGCATCAATGAACAATTTGGAAGAATTGAGGGTGATGCGGCTATTATCAGAGTATCAGATGCAGTTAAAGAGGCTTGTTCTTCCCAGAGAAACAGGTTCTTCTGTTCAAGATACAGTGGAGATGAGTTCATTATTGTTGCAGAGGTTGAATATAAGGCAGAGGTGAACTGGCTTGTAGATCAGATTAAAGCTAATGTAAAAAGGGCTAATGCCAATGCCGGAGTTGAGTATGATTTAACAGTCAGCACAGGAATTGCGCAGCACTTCGAAAATGAACTGGTAACCGCTCAAACTCTTATCGCAAGAGCTGAAAATGAGCTTGGACATCAAAAGAGACAATGTTTTTGATTGATGAAATGTTACATAATTATTTATTAGCTGACTGCTAAATGCAGTCAGCTTTGTTTTTTGCTATAATGACTTTATGAATAAAGATTTTTTACCAATTTCAAAAGAAGATATGATTAAGCGGGGATGGGATAGCGTAGACTTTGTGTATGTTTGTGGAGATGCCTATGTAGACCATCCTTCTTTTGGCGCTGCAATAATTACAAGAGTTCTTGAATCCAGAGGCTACCGCATAGGTATGATTTGCCAGCCTGACTGGAAGGATGAGGCTTCCATAAATGTTTTTGGTAAGCCCCGGCTGGGATTTCTGGTTTCCTCAGGAAATATGGATTCCATGGTCAATCACTATACTGTTGCCAAAAAGCGCAGGTCCAAGGATGCTTTTACTCCAGGCGGAGAGATAGGAAAGAGGCCTGACAGAGCTGTTATTGTATATTGCAATATGATTCGCAAATTCTATAAAAATATCCCGATAATTATCGGCGGCCTTGAGGCGAGCCTTCGCAGGATGGGACATTACGATTACTGGTCTGATAAGGTCAGACGTTCCATTCTTCTTGAGTCAGGGGCCGATATTATCAGCTATGGAATGGGAGAACGTAGCATTGTTGAGATTGCGGATGCTCTTTCAAGTGGTATTGCAATTAAGGACATTACCTACATTGAAGGCACAGTTTATAAAACCAGGGATAAATCCGTAATATTTGATGCAATTGAGCTACCAAGCTTTGAGGAGATTGTTTCTGATAAAAGAAAGTACGCAGAGAGCTTTAATATTCAGTATCAGAATACTGATCCATTTCAGGCAAAAGGGCTTTTTGAAAGCTATGGTGGTGGAACCTATGTGGTACAAAATCCACCTGCCAAGCCTCTGACTACGCTTGAAATGGATGATGTTTATGCGCTTCCTTATATGAGAGCATATCATCCTATTTATGAAAAGCAGGGCGGAATACCGGCTCTTACTGAAATTAAATATTCTCTGACCTCCAACAGAGGCTGTTATGGAGAATGTAATTTCTGCGCACTTACCATGCATGAGGGACGAATTGTCCAGGCAAGAAGTCATGAATCTATTATTGAAGAAGCAAAAGAAATGATAGAAGAGTCTGATTTCAAAGGCTACATTCACGACGTGGGAGGCCCAACAGCCGAGTTTAGAGGACCAGCCTGCTCCAAGCAGATGAAGTTTGGCGCCTGCAAAGGTAAGAGATGTCTGTATCCAAAGCCTTGTGACAATTTAAAGGTCGACCACAGTGATTATGTAAAGCTTCTTAGAAAGCTCCGGGATCTTCCTAAGGTCAAAAAAGTCTTTGTGAGGTCGGGCTTTAGGTTTGATTACCTTGTGGCAGACAAGAATAAAGAGTTTTTAAAGGAAATATGCCAGTATCATGTTAGCGGACAGCTAAGAGTGGCACCTGAGCATATATCCAATAATGTTTTATCCAAAATGGGTAAGCCTGGCGTAGAGATATACAATGCTTTCATCAAGGAATTTGAAAAGGTGAATAAGGAGCTTAATATGGATCAGTATATTGTTCCATATCTTATGTCCTCTCACCCGGGGAGCAGACTTGAAGATGCCATTGCTCTTGCAGAGTACTTAAGAGATCACCATATTTCTCCAGATCAGGTGCAGGATTTCTATCCAACACCAGGAACGGTATCAACTACCATGTACTATTCCGGATATGATCCACAGACCATGGAAAAGGTGTTTACGCCCCATGATCCTCATGAAAAGGCCATGCAGAGAGCGCTTATTCAGTACCGCAGGCCGGAGAATTATGACCTTGTAAAAGAGGCTCTGATAAAAGCTGGAAGAGAAGACCTTATCGGCTTTGATGCCAAATGCCTTATACCGCCCAGAAAGATTTACCATGAAAAAGACGGCTTTAAGAAGGGCTTTAAAAAGAGCAGCAAGGGTAATAGCAACAGTAAAGCAAAGGCTGCAGGAAACAGATCCGGAAATTCAAAGGGCAAAAATTTCGGAAAAAGAAATAAAGGCAGATAATTTTAATATCAATGATATACGTAAAAAGG
>JAZRKG010000127.1:0-13113 GCA_045646185.1 Butyrivibrio sp. | reverse complement strand
ATGGCTACGATCCGACTTGGTGATTATGACTGGGGACTTGCAGAGCATCCGTATTCTTATCCGAATGGAAATACTGCATTTTGGAATGCTTCAAGCCTTGTAACACACAATTACGATACTTCCATTCTTACCATGGACAATATTGATGTACTTATAAGTTACATGAAGCAGGAGTCAATGCTGGATACTTCAGGAGAAGTCAGGTCAATTATTCTTAGTGAGATTGGTTATTCCTCTACTTCTGGTGAAACGCTACAGGCTGCGGCTATTTGTTATGCGTACCAGAAAATGGTGGATTGTGGATATATTGATGCAGTAATGTTCTCCCGTCAGACTGATGCAGCTGATGAGATTTCGGCCCTGGGCCTTGCCCTTGGACTACAGACTACTGGCGGAACCAAAAAATATTCGTATAATGTGTTTAAATATATGGATACTGATCAGAGAGAGCAATATGTGTCTTTTGCATATTCTATAGTTGGAAAGACCTTTTAACGGTCTTAAGTTCTTTTCTGGGGGAAATAACTTGAAGAGGAGATTGAGAAATGACAAATGCAGAAAAAGCACTACAAATGCACGAAGAGTGGAAGGGTAAGATTGAAACAGTTTCAAAGGCAGCAGTAAAAAGCAGGGAAGACCTTGCAATTGCTTATACCCCTGGTGTAGCAGAGCCATGTAAGCTTATCGCAGAGGATAAAGAGCTGGCCTATAAGTACACAATCAAGTCCAATACAATTGCGGTTGTTTCTGATGGAAGTGCAGTACTGGGACTTGGCAATATCGGACCATACGCAGCTATGCCTGTTATGGAAGGAAAAGCTGCTTTATTCAAAGAGTTTGGTAATGTAAATGCAGTACCTATTTGTCTTGACACTCAGGATACAGAGGAGATTATTACAGCAGTTAAGAATCTTGCCCCTGGCTTTGGCGGAATCAATCTTGAAGATATTGCTGCTCCAAGATGTTTTGAAATTGAGCAGAGACTGAAGGAAATGCTTGATATTCCTGTTTTCCATGATGATCAGCATGGAACAGCTATTGTAGTTCTGGCAGGTATCATCAATGCTCTTAAGGTTACTGGTAAGGTAAAGGAAGAATGTAAGGTGGTTATCAATGGCGCTGGAAGCGCTGGTATCGCTATTACAAAGCTTCTTTTGCTATATGGATTTAAGAATGTAATAATGTGCGATAAGGCTGGAATCATCAGCTCTGAGTCTGAAGGCCTTAACTGGATGCAGGAAAAGATGCTTAAGGAGACTAACCCAATGGATGAAAAGGGCAGTCTTGCTGATGCTCTTAAGAATGCAGATATATTTGTTGGTGTTTCTGCACCAAATATTGTTTCTGAAGAGATGGTGGCATCCATGAACAAGGATGCTATAATGTTTGCCATGGCCAATCCTGTTCCAGAGATTATGCCAGATGTAGCCAAAAAGGCTGGCGCAAGAGTTGTAGGTACAGGAAGATCTGATTTCCCAAATCAGGTTAACAATGTTCTTGTTTTCCCTGGAATATTCAAGGGAGCTCTTGAAGGCAGAGCACGTCAGATTACAGAGGAGATGAAGCTTGCAGCTGCAAATGCAATTGCAGGTCTTATACCAGAGGATGAGCTTAGTGATGTAAACATTCTTCCTGAAGCTTTTGATCCAAGGGTTACAGATGCAGTGTCAAAGGCAGTTAAAGAGCATATTTAAATTGCTAAACACGCATAAAGCGACTATTAATAGGAGCGTATAAACAAAGTTATGAGTTCACAATATTTACAGTTGTATAAGATGATTGTTTTATATATGCTTGGTAAGTCTGATACACAGCTTAGCAAGTCACAGATATATGATTTTATTTTGGAAAAAGAGTATACGAATTTCCTGACATTGCAGGAAGTGTTTTCTGAATTATCAGACTCGGGTCTTATTATTGAGAGAAACAGTGCTAACAGAACATATCTTGAGATGACCAGTGAAGGAAAAACCACTCTTGATTATTTCGAAAACAGAATAAGCCCTTCTATCGTTGAAGAGATAAATGATTATTTCAAGAAAAACGGAGTTAAGCTTCGTAATGAATCCTCCATCAGGGCAAATTATTTTAGAGCTGGTGAAAATGATTATACTGTTAATATGACGGCTAAAGAAAATGGCATTACTCTTGTGGATATTAGTCTTAGTACTCCTTCAGAGGAGGCTGCCCAGGGAGTATGTGATGCCTGGCAAAAAAAGAATGCTGATATATACGCATTCCTTGTGGCTGAACTTATGATGTAAGCTGTAATAAGACTGCTTTTTACCTACATGATACATAGTGTATCATTGCTGGTAAAAAGCAATTTTTAATTGCAAAAATCACATACTTTAGCTATAAATTGCTATTATTCCTAACATAGTCTATTTTTTGCAAGAGGCAGGTGAAGGAATATGGCAAAGTCATATAAAGGAAACAGGCCTGGAAGTGGAAAAAGAGAACCCCATAGTGGTAAAAGGGATTTTATCAGTAAGATGGAGAGGACTCCTGAGGTCGCAGATACACGATCAGCGTTATCATCTTATTTGAAGATTCTTAGAGAAAAGAATAATTTAACGCAGGCGGAAATTGCTGAAAAACTACATATACAGAGACAGGCATATTCACATTATGAAACTGGCAGGAATAAGCCGTCAGTTGAACAGATTTATATGATCTCGAAAATCTATAATGAGGATATTGAAAAGCTATTAGAGGTGTATGTTAACAGAGATGACGAGACTATTGACCTTATCCGCATGGTTAATGAGGAAAAAGATAATCATATAGCAACTCTGGAGGATTTTAAAAAAGTATACAATTCCTTATACAACGATAGCATTGCATATAAAGAGTTTTTGGAGTATATGCAAAAAAAGGGTATCAACAGGAATTCCGGAAAAAACATTGATGTAGAAGAGATAGAATTTTATTATAATAACTGCAGCGATTTAGACAAGCTGGTGATTAAAACTATTTTGCAGCGTATGTACATAGCTTCAAGAAAAGGATGAAAAAGAGCTCATATCAAATGATATGGGCTCTTTGTTTTATACAGCATTTCTGTTTTTAATTCCAAGGAAGTTAAGGAAAGCATCTTTGTTGTCGTAGAAGTCCTTTATTCCGAGGTCATAAAGCTTTTTATTGGATATTTCATCCATGGCATAGGTTCCCATTGCCAGGTGTTTGCTAGGAGCAAAGATGAAAGCTTTTCCTTCTTTTTCCATCTTGTAAATTTCATGCTGCTGCAGGGTATAGTTGATGTGTCTGTTATTTAAGCAGTCAACAATCTTTGGATATTTGTGGCACATAGCTGTGTAGAGTGGCTTGTGGGATTCCGGCTTTTTAACAAAGTCCTTGTTCTTGGACATAAGTATTACCAGTTTGTCACAGCCATCTGCGAGGGCCACTTCGTAGGGGAAGGAATCTGATACTCCGCCATCAAAGTATGGCTTTCCATCTACATAGACTGGCTTGCAGGCAGCAGGAAGAGCGCAGGAAGCCATGATTTGAATATAGTTATCTTTGTGCATCTCTGACTTGTCAAATACCTTCGGAAGTCCCGTCTGAGCGTCAGTTGCAACTACCTTGTATTCTGTAGGATTTTTTACCAGAGTATCCCAATCAAGAGCATCTGCACCATAGGAATTGGACAGTGTGCCATAAATGTACTGGAGACCAAACAAATTGCCGGTTTTAAGAAGAGAGTGCATTCCGAAGTAATCCGGCTCGTGGATATGAGTGGTGTAGAAACGAAGGTTTCTGCCACGCTGACCTGCAAGGAATGAAGCAATATTAGCACTTCCGGCAGATACTCCAAGAGCATAATCAAAGTTTATATTTTCATCCAGGAAAGCGTCCAGCACACCAGCGCTGTAAGCGCATTTCATGCCGCCGCCTTCAACAATAAGTCCTATTTTGCTCATAAAAACAACTCCTCATAAAAGTCAATCTTTATAATGTCTTGTATTATAGTGCAAAAAAGTCTTCTTTTGTAATATTAATTTCGATTTTAGCGTTGGTTTTCTGCGTTAAATCATTTATAACTTTGTCAGAATCAGTTGTTGGAACGATTATATCGGTTTCGACATTTGCTTCGTAAGTTTCCTTATCTACATGGATGTTTTCTTGGCGAAGGTAGTATTGGACAGTGTTTATCATGTCATAACCAAATTTCAGGTTAATGACAACGGCTTTTTGCATAAGAGCTATTTCTGCATCTGCAAGTCCAGCCTGAGCTGCCTGGGTATATGCTCTTACAAGGCCGCCTGTACCAAGGAGTACACCGCCAAAATATCTTGTTACTATTATAAGAACATTGGTAATCCCTGCACCTGTTATTACCTCGAGTATGGGCTTGCCGGCAGTGCCTGAAGGCTCGCCGTTGTCGCTGCACCTGGTTATCTCACTCTTTTCACCGATAACAAAGGCATAACAGTTATGCCTTGCGTCCCAGTACTCTTTTGATACGCGGGCTATTTCAGCTTCTGCTTCCTGTGTGGAAGATACAGGGATAACGTTTGCTATGAATCTCGATTTTTTTTCTACGATTTCGCCTGTGGCAGGAGCTTTGACTACTTTATATCCGTTTGATTCCATATTATTCCTTTGCGCGACTTTTGAGCATGGCAACAAAAGTCATATGTTTCAAAATTGTTGCAGAACTTAAGAATTCCTGAATTTCTTTTTTTTCAAATCTATATTTGTTATAATATAGGAAGTTTCTAGCAAATGCTAGTTGAAGAATGGAGAAATTTGTATGAATTATGGAAGAAAAGGGATCCGCAAACAGATGCGAACTCTTAATTCCGGAGCCGGTAAATGGGGACGTAAGTTTAGCCTTATAGTTCTTAATGTTCTTCTTTTACTGGTGCTGGCACTTGGTATTATTGGAGCAAGTGCTGGTATAGGTGTATTCAAAGGCATCATTGCTACAGCACCTGATATCAGTAATATTGATGTCACACCTACCGGATTTTCAACATTTGTATATGATACAGATGGCAATCAGATTGCCAAGCTTGTTTCTACAGATTCTAACCGTATTCCGGTTACAATGGACATGATTCCTGAGAATCTGGCTAATGCCTTTGTGGCAATCGAGGATGCAAGATTTTATGAGCACAATGGTATCGATATTCAGGGTATCATCCGTGCAGCCTGGGTTGGTATTAGTACAGGAGACTTTTCAGAGGGTGCAAGTACAATTACTCAGCAGCTTTTGAAAAATAATGTGTTTTCCAGCTGGACTTCTGAGTCAACTTTTTTAGATTCTCTAAAGCGTAAGATTCAGGAACAGTATCTTGCTATTCAGCTTGAAAAGACGATGTCAAAAGAGGATATTCTTTTGAACTATATGAACACCATCAACCTTGGTGCTAATACTCTTGGTGTTCAGGCGGCTTCACTTAGATATTTTAATAAGTCTGTTAGTGAGCTGACACTTTCAGAGTGTGCGGTAATTGCAGGAATTACTCAGAACCCGAGTAGATTTAACCCTATTACCCATCCTGAAAATAATGCTGCCAGAAGAGAAAAAGTTCTTGGTAACATGCTCGAACAGGGCTACATTACTCAGATTGAGTATGATCAGGCTATGGCAGATGATGTATACTCAAGAATTCAGGTGGTTGATGAGGAAACAGGTACAGAAGAAGTTAATTCTTATTTTGTAGATGCTCTTACAAATGAAGTTCTGGAAGACCTTATTGACGCTGGATATACTGAGACACAGGCTTATACATTACTGTATAGTGGTGGTCTTAAGATTTATTCAACACAGGATTCTGAGATTCAGGCTATATGTGATGAGATATTCCAGGATGAGAGCAATTTCCCTGATGGTACAAAGTGGCTTTTGGATTATGCTCTTACAATTCAGTCTTCAGATGGAACTCTTACTAATTATAGTGATGAGATGATGGAGACTTACTTTAAAGAGACCAACTCGAGCTTCTCGCTTCTTTTCTCAAGTGAGGAAGATGCTGAAGCGGCTATCGAGCAGTACAAGTCTGAAATCATGGTTGACGGCGATGAGATATATGGCGAGACCTATAATCTTACGGCACAGCCACAGGTTTCACTTACTATAGAAGATCAGTCTACAGGATACGTGGTTGCAATGGAAGGTGGCCGAGGCGAGAAGACCGCCAGTCGTACTCTTAACAGAGCTACTGATTCTTATCGTCAGCCTGGTTCTACATTTAAGGTATTGTCTACATACGCTCCGGCACTTGATAGTGCAGGAATGACACTTGCTACAGTACTTAATGATGCGCCATTTACTTATCCTGATGGAACACTTGTAAGGAACTGGTATGGTGAGTCTTACAGAGGACTTACTACTGTAAGAACTGCTATTAAGGATTCTATGAATATCATAGCAGTTAAGACCCTGACTCTTATTACGCCACAGCTTGGTTTTGACTATCTGCAGAATTTTGGATTTACAACTCTTGTAGAAAGTGAAGAGATAAATGGCAAGATTTATTCAGATATTCAGACTTCAACAGCACTTGGTGGTCTGACTAAGGGTGTTTACAATATTGAGCTTAATGCAGCCTATGCAACTATAGCTAACGGCGGCGTTTATATTACTCCTAAGCTTTATACAAAAGTCGTAGACCATGAAGGTAATACTATTCTTGACAATACAGCTATTGAATCCAAGAGAGTATTAAAAGAAACAACAGCTTATCTTTTGACAAGTGCAATGGAATCAGTTGTTACTAGTGGTACAGGTACTTCTGTAAACTTTGGAACAACAGCAATTGCAGGTAAGACTGGAACAACATCAGATTATAATGATGTTTGGTTTGCTGGTTACACAACCTATTACACAGCTACTACTTGGGCTGGTTATGATAATAATGCCAAGCTTACAGGTACAGATCAGAAAAACCTTGCCAAGACATTGTGGCGTAAGGTTATGGAGAAGATTCATGAAAATCTTGAACCTACAAGTTTTGAAGTGCCAAGCGGTATTGTGACAGCTACAGTTTGTGCTAAATCAGGTAAATTACCTGTTGCAGGCCTGTGTGATAATGACCTTATTACTGAGTATTTTGAATCAGGTACAGTACCTACTGAGACCTGTGATGTGCACTATTCAGGAACTATATGTGCTTATGATCAGCTTCCTGCATCAGATACGTGTCCATTTAAGGTTAGTGGCGTATTTGAACTGATACCTGCAGAACCAGAGGCATTGCAGCCATATTCACCATCTACTGGTGATACCAACTCGCTCTATACTACAACAACTGATGAGCTTGGTAATACAGTTACTACACTAAATACATGTCATCACAATGCAGAATTCTTCCTTCAGGAAAATTATGCAGAGATATTGGCTCAGGAACAGGCTGAACTTGCAGCGGCCGGAACTACAACAGATTCTGAGGAAGCTGCAGCAGAAGCGGAAGTCACCGCTGCAGAGCAGGCAACCGAAGAGCAACAATCTGGTGATGGGACTGGGCAATGATAATTGACAAAGATATATACCTCTGATACAATAAAATGCGTGCCTTGAAAGGCACGCGTTTTGTAAGCTGTTGTAGCACAGTCGGTAGTGCGTCGCATTGGTAGTGCGGAGGTCACGGGTTCGATTCCCGTCAGCAGCTTTATAGCCCAACCTTTTAGGTTGGGCTTTTCTTTTTATCGCGCGGCGTCGAAAATGGAGATATAAAGTTATTAGGAGATACGTTTATGAAGATAAGACTTGCTGATTATGTGGCAAATTTTCTTGTGGAAAAGGGTGTTACAGATGTATTTAGTGTTGTGGGCGGAGGCGCAATGCATTTAAATGATGCGTTGGGACATAACGATGGCCTTCATGTTACCTATAATCATCATGAACAGGCCTGCGCAATTGCTGCAGAGAGTTATGCAAGACTAAATAATAAGGTGGCTGCAGTCTGCGTTACCACAGGTCCTGGCGGAACTAACGCAATCACTGGAGTGCTTGGAGGATGGCTTGATTCGATTCCTATGTTTGTTATTAGTGGCCAGGTCAGGTATGATACTACCGCTAGATTTGCCATGCAATATACAGAAGGTGCGCCACTTCGAGCAGTGGGTGATCAGGAATATGATATAGTCAAATCTGTGGAGCCTATGACAAAATATGCGGTTATGATAGAAAATCCATTAGATATCCGCTATGCTTTGGAAAAGGGCTGGCACAGAATGTCCACTGGAAGACCTGGCCCTGTCTGGATTGATATACCAGTTAATTTTCAGGGAGGCTTTATCGAAACTGAAGAGCTTAGAGGCTATGATCCTTCTGAAGATACTGAGTACAATGAAATATTGCCACCTGAAGTAGAGGACAGCACTATAAGTACTGTTATAGAAAAAATTAAAAGTGCCAAAAGACCTGTTTTCCATGCAGGATACGGTATAAGGCTTTCAGGAGCTTATGATATTTTCAGGCAGGTGTGCCAAAAGCTTGGAGTTCCGGTGGTTACATATTGGAATGCTGTAGATTTGATAGAAAATGACAATCCTCTGTATGTGGGCCGAGCTGGTAACATGGGCGACAGGCCTGGTAACTGGGCTATACAGAATGCGGATCTTATACTTGCAATCGGTACCAGAATATCCATCAGACAGGTGGGATATAACTGGAAGACCTGGGCAAGGGCTGCAGAGGTGATAATGGTTGATGTGGATAAGGCTGAGTTAAAAAAGCCAACAATTCACGTTGAGATGCCAGTATGGGCGAATGCGAAGGATTTTTTGACCAAACTTAATACAGCGCTGGATAAAGAGGCGTCTGAAGGTTATTTATCAGCTTGTAAGGACTGGAGAGACAGATGTCTTGACTGGAGGACAAAGTATCCTGTCGTTCAGGAAAGACAGCTTACGGGCGAAGATGGCTATGCTAATGTATATGCTTTTATAAAGGGACTTAGCGAAAAGCTTCCTAAAAATAGTCTTACTGCTGTTTCAAATGGTGCTTGCTGTGTTGTAGGTAACCAGGCTTATGAAATTCAGGAGGGCAGCAGGTTTATTATAAACAGTGCGGTAGCCAGCATGGGCTATGGACTTCCTGCAGCTATTGGACTTTGTGTAGCTTCTGGCAAAAAAGATGTTATCTGTCTTGAAGGTGATGGCAGTATTATGATGAATCTGCAGGAGCTTCAGACTGTTATTACAAATAAGCTGCCAATAAAGCTGTTCCTTATAAATAATCAGGGTTATCATTCAATTCGACTGACGCAGAATAATTTATTTAAGGATAAATGCAAGATTGGAATTGGACCGGAGTCAGGAGATTTGTCGTTCCCAGAATATGAAAAGCTGGCAAAGGCTTTTGGGTATGATTATTTTGCTATTCATGAAAATAGCGATATTGAGAGTGTGGTTGCTCAGATACTTTCTCATGATGGACCTGCGTTTTGTGAGGTGTTTACTGATACTGCACAGGTTTGGGAGCCTAAGAGCAGCACCAAACGTCTGGAGGATGGAACTTTAGTTAGTCCGCCGCTTGAGGACCTTGCACCATTTTTGCCAAGGGAAGAGTTAAAAAATATAATGGTTGTAGACCTTTTAGATTAAAAAAGGCAATAAAAAAACAAAGAGTTGCAGTTTGCGCTCTTTGTTTTTTTAACAGTAATAATTAAACATCATTCCTGAGTATTCACTTGTTATATAAGGCGATGGAGTATCGGTGCTATCAGGGTTCTTGTAATTAACTACCGGTCTGTCAACATATTTCATCGGGTCGATAGAAATATCCTTGGTCTTGCCAATAAGGGTATCTGCAAAATTGTTAAGCGGATTTATTACTTCGCTTGCGCGTCCTTCAGAGGCTACCTGGGATATTTTTTCATTGTCAATGACAATTCGGGCATTTTCATCAACGCTAAGACCTAATTGCTCAAGATTGCCAAGGTCGTGGTGTGCCAAAGCTCTTATTTCTGAAACAAGACGTTTGGAGTTAAAGGTTGTATCATCTATGGCAGAGGCTTTGGATATAAAGTCATTATAACTGTCAGTCAGAGCGTGTATACGATCTGAGAGAGATTCGCCGTCTGTTTTTACTCCAACCTGTATCTGTTTATCGGAAATATTTTTTAATAAAATCTCATATTCGTTACTTACAGTAAAACGGTTGGCTACTGAAATACGCTCCGTTCCGTTAAGAGTGAAATGAGCGTTGGTAGGCGCCTGAGCTACATTGTTCAATCCCAGGTACTGTACTGTTCCCTGGTTGGAAGAGTTGCCTGATTCAGAAATCTCAAATTGGTGTGTCTGTCCAAGTGGGATGCCTGTTTGCGAAGATTGTATTTCAATTGCCGTCTTGCCATTATTATCATCTATTCCAGCAACAAGACCTATGTTAGCTTTATTTATAAGTCGGGCGATCTTTGTCTGCAGGTCTATGTTAGTATCATTTTTGCCAACGGAATATTGGAATTCAAAATCCTGATTGCCTGTTCTGATGTCGAAGGAATACTGGCCTTCTGACAATCCAACTTTAGCGCTGCTGTTTAAATGGTTTCCAAGATTGATCTGCCTGTCGGCAAGCTGTGATACGCTTATTTCAAAAGAAGTTGGTTCATAATCCGGATCGTTGGAACCGATATAATTAGCTTCAACTGAATCTTCATCGCTTGTAAAAGCAGATTTTCTATCCAGAGGACTGGATTCTGTTTCGCCTTTCATGGCCATTATATGACCCTGAAGCTTACGGGCATACTCTTTGACACCCACTGCATCAGCCTGGGCGGAGGTATCATTGGTTAAAAGATATAAAGGGGATTCCTTGTTGAGTTTTGCTATAGTTTGGCGAACGTTCTTAAGCTCACTCTTTTTGTGAGTATCAGCTTTAGTAACGTCGGTAGACATATAACTGGTCAGAAAATGATTATACGCGCTATCAAGTATTAGTCTCGACATGTGCAGCCCCTCCTTTCTTCCATGATATCAGTGCCGAAAAGCATCTACCAATCCTTTGGTATTATATTGCACTGGGGCATATTAAGCCATGTTTTCACTATCAATGTATCATGATTTTGTATAGAATACAATCATAAAAAACGAAAAATCAATAAAAAAATCATAAAAAATGATTGAATTAAAAATAAAAGTGAAGGAGTATCTTCTATATAATGTACAAATATTAATCAAAAACAGATTTTTTAGATTTTAAATCAAAGGCGAATTTCTAATAAAAAATATTTTGAAATTGCAAAAAACTGATTGACGATGTATTATCTCTATGATATATTTGATAAGCGACATAAGTTTTACGTCTTTTTTTTATGCAAAAAAATAATTAGTATAGCGCGTAGGTAAATCGCGCGGAGGTGAATAATGCGTACAAGAATTACACTGGCATGCACAGAGTGCAAAAACCGTAACTATGATACAACAAAGGATAAGAAGACTCATCCTGACAGAATGGAAATCAACAAGTATTGCCCATTCTGCAGAAAGCATACATTACATAAGGAAACAAAGTAATTTTTTTCTGATTATTCCGGAAGGAGCCTAATACGATGGCAGAGACAAAAGTAGAAAAGACAGCTAAGAAGTCAAGCAGAATTGTAGATTTCTTTATAGGTGTTAAGGCTGAGTTTACTAAGATCATGTGGCCTACAAAGGATGATGTAGTTAAGCAGACAAGCGTTGTAGTTGTTCTTACAATGATAGTATGTGCGGTTATAGCATTACTTGATGCTGCTTTTGGAGCAGGAATGAATTTCCTGACTTCACTTTGATTTAAGGAGAATATATGTCAGAAGAGATGGAAAAGGATATGGCTGAAATGGACGAAAAGCCTGATGCAGCTGAAATGGCTGAAACAGAAAATAAAGCCCATTGGTATGTTGTTCATACATATTCAGGATATGAGAACAAAGTAAAAGCTAATCTCGAAAAAACTATTGAAAACAGACATCTTGAAGATCAGATTCTTGAAGTACGAGTACCTTTGCAGGACGTTGTAGAGGTTAAGAACGGCGCACGCAAGAACGTTCAGAGAAAAATGTTCCCAGGTTATGTACTTGTGAATATGGATATGAACGATGAGACTTGGTACGTTGTAAGAAATACTCGTGGAGTTACAGGATTTGTTGGTCCGGGAAGTAAGCCTGTACCACTTTCTGATGCAGAGATTAAACCACTTGGAATCAAGACAGAAAATATGTCAATTGATTTTGCTGTTGGTGATGAAATTGCTGTTGTAGCAGGTGTTTGGAAAGACACAGCTGGTATCGTTCAGAAGATTGATTTCAGCAAGCAGACAGCTACAATCAATGTTGATTTGTTTGGACGTGAAACTCCAGTTGAAATCAGTTTCGCTGAAGTACGTCGTATCGACAAATAATTATGTATATTTTGATGCTTGCATCTAAATATAGAACGGCTTTAATTAGTCGTGTGCCGTATTGATACGGCCAAAGTCACTGGAGTGGGAGCACATCTTCGGTTTTTAGTATGAAGTATAAGTGCGCCGACCACATATTTACAGGAGGGCTTTATAATGGCCAAGAAAGTAGAAGGATACATTAAGTTACAGATTCAGGCTGGAAAAGCAACACCAGCACCACCTGTTGGACCAGCACTCGGTCAGCACGGTGTTAACATCGTTGAATTCACAAAGCAGTTCAACGCTCAGACAGCAGATAAGGGTGATCTGATCATCCCTGTTGTTATCACAGTTTATGCAGACAGAAGTTTCACATTCATCACAAAGACTCCACCTGCTGCAGTACTTCTTAAGAAAGCTTGCAACTTAAAGAAGGCTTCTGGAGTACCTAACAAGCAGAAGGTTGCTACAATTTCTAAAGATAAGATCAAAGAAATTGCTGAAATGAAGATGCCAGATCTTAACGCTGTTGATCTTGAAGGTGCTATGAGCATGATCGCAGGAACAGCACGTAGTATGGGTATCGTAGTAGAAGACTAATTGGAGGAAGAGTAGATGAAGCACGGAAAGAAATATTTAGAAGCTGCTAAGCTTATCGATAAGACTCAGCAGTATGAAGCTGCAGAAGCTATCGCTCTTGTTAAGAAGTCAGCTACTGCAAAATTTGATGAGACTGTAGAATTACACATCAAAACAGGTTGTGACAGCCGTCATGCTGATCAGCAGATCAGAGG